>JAIDXA010000251.1 GCA_029058705.1 Paramuribaculum sp.
CGATTGCTTCGAGTTTCTGTCGGTTCTGCCGGCCGTGTTTGTTTACGGGAAGGAACACCCCCGAGAGGGGCTCGATTGCCATCAGGAGGTCGTTGACGATGAATTTGAGCCCCGGTCCGTAGCGTTGTGTGAGCATGTCGATGAGTATCATTCCGTCGAGGCCGCCGAGGGGATGGTTGCAGACGAATATGGCGCGCGGGTTGTCGGGGAGGTTTTCGATGTTGTTGACGGTGTATGAGATTCCGAGGTGGTCGATCACTCCGCGGCAGAAATCGGCGTCGCGACGTCCGCGGTTGGCGCGGAGCATTTCGTTTAGGCTGTCCTGACAGATCATTTTTTCGAGCAGCCGGATCAACGGTCGCGGAATGAACCGGTGGTATGCCGGGAGTCTGTTTTTCAGAACGGCATCGAGGTCGATTTCCATAATGCCGGCGGTCTGTCGGTCAGTTTTCGGTTCAGTCATCAAGGTGAAGGAAGAATTGCGGGAAGTTTGCGATGAAAATCCTGGGGTCGGACAATCTGTTTCTGATTCCGATCAGGTCGGATAGAGAGATTTCGCCGATGACATAGTTGTAGCCGTCGGAAGTGTATTGCTCTGTTATGCGGGAGAATGGGATGTCTTTCAGGAATGATTGCCCAGGATGGCGCATGTAAATTTTCAGGGTTACGTCGGTTGTGTATTCGGGTCTGTCGACGTAATCCATTTTTTTGTATTCATATCTGTAGCCGTGGCGGCGTGCCATGACGTCGGACAGGATTGAAGATGCTGTCGGAAGGCTTCCCGCTCCTTTTCCGAACATGAACTGGCGGTCGTAGCACTCTCCGCGGATTACGACTCCGTTGTATTCGTCGTCGACGCTGTAGATATATCGCGAAGGGGTGACGAATTCGGGCATGACGAACATTGTGAATCTGTCGGCTGACACTTTCGCAACCTGAGCCACAAGTTTTATTTTCATTGATTTTTCGCGGGCGTAGCGTATGTCGGCGTCAGAAATCGAGGAGATTCCGTAGGTGAATATGTTTTCGGGGGCGATGTAGACACCGAGGGCGTGGACGGTTATGATTATGAGTTTGTAGAGGGAGTCGAATCCTTCGATGTCGAATGACGGGTCGCTTTCGGCAAAGCCGAGCTGCTGGGCGCGTGAAAGGGCATCGGAATATGGTTCGCCATGGTCGAATACGCGTGAGAGGATGTAGTTTGATGATCCGTTCAGTATTCCTTTGACTTCAAGCAGAAGGTCGTTGTCGTAGTATTCCTCGAGGTTTCTGATTACGGGGATGGATCCGCATGAGGAGGCGTCGTAGAGCAGTGCGGTCGAGTGTTTCCGCTGCAGTTCGATCAGTTCCGGGAGGTGTCGGGCAATCATTGCCTTGCTGCCGGACACCACGGGGATTCCCCGCCGGATCGCTTCAGTGACGAAACGGTAGGATGCTTCGGGGTCGTCGACGACTTCGACGATCAGGTTGATGTTCGGGTCGTCGAGAATGTCGGCGGGATTGTCGGTCAGGAGTGATTTGTCGGTCTGTATTTCGCGTTGTTTCGATAGGTTGCGCACACATATCCGTTCGATCGAGGCGTGGGCGTTTGTGGCGCGACGGATTACCTGGTAGATTCCTTGTCCGACGGTGCCGAATCCGAAGAGTCCTATTTTGATTTTTTTCATGATTGTCGTTGCTGTGGATGTGTTTTGTGTGTGTCAGATGAAGTTCAGGAGCAGTGAGTTTAGCTTTGCGTGTTCGACGAGGAATCCGTCGTGGCCGAATTCGGACTGGATTTCGCGATATATGGCTCCGGGAATCAGTGATGCGAGACGGCGCATGTCGGACGGCGGGAATATGAGGTCGGTCGTTATTCCGATTACGATTGCGGGGCAGCAGATTGCGGCGAGGGCTTTTGCGCGACCGCCTCGTCTGCGTCCGACGTCGTGGGTGTCGAATGCGTTGAGGATGGTGTGGTAGGAGTATGCGTTGTAGCGGCGTGTGAGTTTCTGTCCCTGATGCTGCTGGTAGGTGCATGGGCGTCGCCGGTTTCGGGGGATCAGCGAGTCGGCGACGGTCTGTTCGCCGGTGTCGGTCTGTGTCAGGTTGTAGCCTGATGCGCCGCGGTAAGTCAGCAGTCCGATGGCCCGGGCAGCGGCGAGTCCTTTGGCTCCGGCCTCGGGATTCGGGAGTCCGAATGTCGGGTCGGCTTCGATTGCCATGCGTTGCGTTTCGTCGATAGCGATTGTCCAGGGTGTTGCGTAGGCGTCTGTCGCGATGAGGATGAGCCTGTTGAACCGTTCGGGCTGGCTTACGGCCCATTCGATTGCCTGGAATCCGCCGACGGAGCTGCCGACGAGGGCGTGTATGCGGTCGATCCGGAAGGCGTCGGCAAGGATTCTGTGGGCGTTGACCATGTCGCGGATTGTCAGTGCCGGAAATTGGCTGTAGTAGGGGCTTCCGGTTTCTGGGTCGGTCGATAGCGGGCCTGTGGATCCGTAGTGGGATCCGATTATGTTGGCGCATACGATGAACCATTTTTCAGGGTCGAGGAAGCATCCTTTCTCGACCGTGTGCGGCCACCAGTCGGCTACGTCGCTGTTTGCTGTCAGGGCATGGCAGACCCATATTATGTTGTCGCGCGCCGGATTCAGCCGCCCGAATGTGTGGTAGGCTATTTCGAGAACCTGGAGTTTCTCTCCTGATTCGAGTTGAAACGGGGCTGGGTGTCTGTAGGTCTGCATCGGGGTGTTTGTTCTGCCTGTTTTAGAGAGTGTTTGAATTTAAACCGTGTTAACAATAAATAGAATGAAAGGTATAAACTTCAAAATAATCCTGAGGCCTTTTTTTGATTTAAACCCAAACACTCTCTTAGAAAATGCGCACAGGACGAATTGACTCCGGTGAGTCTGTTCGCCCTGTGTGTGGTTTATGGAGAATGTCGTTATGAGTTTCTGTCGTGATCAGATGACACCATATTTCTTGAAGACTTTCTCTATTTTCTCGAGAGCGTAGGCGACTTGCTCTTTTGTGTGGGTTGCCATCAGGCTGAAGCGGATGAGGGTGTCGTGAGGGGCTACGGCAGGAGAAACAACGGGGTTGACGAAAATTCCTTCGTCAAGGAGTTCGCGTGTTATTGCGAAAGTCTTGAAGTTGTCGCGGATGAAAAGCGGAATTATTGGTGTTGATGTGTTTCCGATTTCAACTCCGATTCTGCGGAATCCGTCGAGGGCGAAGTTGGTCACGTCCCATAGCGCCTGCTGGTGTTCGGGCTCCTGCTCGAGGATGTCGATCGCTTTGAGTGCGGCGGCTGTCGATGCCGGAGTGATGCTTGCCGTGAAGATGTAGGATCGTGAGTGGTGGCGGAGGAAGTTTGTGATTGTTTTATCCGTTGCGATGAAGCCTCCGAGCGAGGCGAGGGATTTGGAGAATGTTCCCATTATCATGTCGACGTCATCGGCTACGCCCTGTTCGAAGCATACACCACGGCCGCCTTGGCCGAAGACTCCGATTCCGTGGGCTTCGTCGACCATGACGGCGGCATTGTATTTTTTTGCGAGCCGGGTGATCGACTTGACGTCAGCAACGTCGCCTTCCATGGAGAAGACGCTGTCGGTCACAATGAATTTGACTTTGTCGGGGTCGCAGCGCTGCAGCTGTTTTTCGAGCGATGCCATGTCATTGTGCTTGTATTTCAGGGACTGAGAGAACGACAGGCGTCGGCCTTCGATGATTGAAGCGTGGTCCTGTTCGTCCCACAGAATGTAGTCTTCGCGGCCGGTGAGTGTCGATACGACACCGAGGTTCACGCCGAAACCGGTGGAGTAGACCATCGCATCTTCTTTTCCGAGATAAGCGGCGATGCGTGCTTCGAGTTGTTTGTGGAGGTCGAGTGTTCCGTTCAGGAATGGCGATCCGGCACATCCGGTTCCGTATTTACGGGTCGCTTCGATTGCGGCTTCGTGGATGCGTGGGTCGTTGACAAGTCCGGTGTAGCAGTTCGATCCGAACATCAGGACTTTTTTGCCGTTCATTTTGACTTCGGAGTCCTGTTCGCTTTCAATAGCGCGGAAGTAGGGGTAGATGCCGGCCGCCATGGCTTTCTGAGGCTCGGTATATGCCGACAGCTTTTGTTGGAGTAGCTTCATAGTTACGCGTTGGATAAAAAATCTATAACTATCCGCATGGCCACGCCAATTGATTGCTCATGGCAATGCAGGCTGCAAAATTAGCAATTTTTTGGAGAAAAATCGGTGGATCTGAAAGAATTTTGCACAAAAAAATGACATTGTGCAGTCTTGCGGAGTCTGCGGTTGCTCCGTCGGATGGCAGCAAGTTGCGTCGGGATGGCTATTTTTTCAGTCCCGTCGCTATGTCCAGTATGCTTTCGGGTTTGTGGGCAATGTGGTCGGCGAAGTGTTCGTTGAGCTCGTAGACGGGACGGAATCCCCATGTGACTCCGACGGATGCCACGCCTGCGCGACGGGCAGTGTCCATGTCGACTCCGGAGTCGCCGACGTATAGGACACCGGCTTTTGGTGTCGGGCATTTCGAGAGGATCTCGAAGACGATTGACGGGTCCGGTTTGACAGGGACTCCTTCTTTCTGGCCTTCGATGGCGGCCCATTCGACGTCGGGGAAGAAGTGGTGGACGAGCCGTTCGACAGCAAGCTGGTATTTGTTTGATGCGACTGCTATGTTTATTCCGTTTTCGCGCAGTGAGCGGAGCAGTTCGTGAATTCCGGGGTACGGGACGGTCAGGTCAGTCATGTGTGACTCGTAGTAGGCGCGGAAGTGTGTCATCATTGTGTCGATGTTCGGCTGGGTTCTTGCGTCTTCCGGGAGGACTCTTTCGATAAGCCTGAGCACGCCGTTTCCGACAAAGTAGGGGTATGCTTCCGGGGCGTGGGTCGGAAATCCGGTTTTTTCGAGGGCGTAGTTGGCCGCTGCGGCAAGATCGGCGATGGAGTTCAGAAGAGTTCCGTCTAAATCAAATATTACGAGCATATCGGTTTTGGTAGTTGTTTTGTTGTCAGAATTGTCAGAAAGGATATCCGACTGCGAAGTGGAACGCGGTGTCGCGTTTCCATCGCGGATGCAGCAGAGGCCATCGCTGCTGGTTCATTGCCGGATTGTAGGCTTTTATTCCGAGGTCGAAGCGCAGAAGGAAATATGTGAAGTCCATTCTTAGTCCGACGCCATAGGCGAGGGCAATCTGTTTCCAGAATGTCGAGAACCGGAACATTCCTCCCGGCTGGTTTTCATAGGAGTGGATTGTCCATATGTTTCCGGCGTCGATGAATGCGGCGCCTTCGAAGACCCAGAAGAGTTTTGCGCGGTATTCGAGCGAGAGGTCGAGACGAATGTCTCCGCATTGGTTTATGAAGTCGGTTACGGAGTTGCGTGAATCGAAAGCCCCGGGCCCGAGTGTCCGGACGCTCCATCCTCTGACGCTGTTGGCCCCACCGGCATAGAAGCGTTTTTCGAATGGCATGGCGCGGGAGTTTCCGTAGGGGACTCCGATTCCGGCCCCGACGTGGAATGCAAGCGAGTGGCGGGGGGTGAATGACCGTGCCTCGGAGTAGTCGAATTCGGCTTTTGCATATTGGGAGTACTGTATTCCGAAGATTTTGTAGACTCCGTCGCGGCGGTGTTGTCCGTCGAGCGATGAGATGGCGTAGAGGAGGTTGCCGGCTGTTTCCACGGATGCCCGCATGTTGTAGATGCGTCTTTGCAGTTGTAAGTTGTCTGTGGTCGGGTTCAGGATCCGTCGGTTTGTCCGCTGATATGAATATCCGATCCGCATAATGAAGTGGTCTTCGTAGCTGTAGCGCAGGAGGGGGTTTGACGGGGCTATCTGATGGATGAAGTCGATGGTGCTTTCGGGGAGGTAGACGTAGTTTATGTCGATGAGGTCGAAAGTGCGTCGCACACGGTTGTCGCGGCTGCCCCATTTGTATTTCCACGCGCCTCCGGCAATTATGCGTGTGTATTCGGGCCGTTGCTGGTAGTTGAACGAGAGCGCGAATTCGGTCGAGGCTTTCTGTCGCAGCTTGAATTGCCTCGAGAGGAATGGGAACATGAATTTCGGGAATGTTATTCCGACTTCGGTAGCATATTCGGTGTAGCGGTCGTTGATCAGGCCTGACAGGTTGCCGGAAAGGCTTTCGTAGTTTACCCTGAGTTTGGTGGAGAGAAGGTTGCTGAGGTTGCCGAGGTTGCGGTGCTGGTAGTTGAGCCCGATTCCGAAGCCGAGGTCGCCGGCAGAGTTGGTTCCTTCGAGTTCGAGGCTGACGTTTTGTTTTTTGTTGCGTGTCAGATAGATGATTGCGTTGAGGTGTCGCACGCCGTCGATTTCGGGCAGCTGCTCGAATTCGATGTTTATGCTTTTTATGATTCCGAGTTGTGCGAGAGCTTCATAAGTCCGGTCAACGGCAGCCGAGCGGTAGATGTTTCCGGAGAGGAGGAAGCATTTTTCGCTCAGTATGGATGGCTTGATATATCGGTCTCCGCCAGTGTAGATGACGCGTATGCCGTGATAGTCTATTGTGTCGCACGGGGCAGTTATGTCGGCGAGCGGGACAGCTCCGGCGGCAGTTCCCTCGGCTACAAAAGTCACCGAGTTTATGATGTAGCGCTGATGGGAGGCGAGCGAATCGGCTGTCGGCCCGTCGGCGGTCTGGGCAGAGCGTGGAGGATTGACACACATTGTCAGGTCGACGTCGAGGGAGTTTTCGGCTGTGTCGGCAATGAATGTTATGTAGTCTTTGGAGAATGCGAAGTAGCCGTGGTTGCGTAGCCGGTCGGCGATTATTGTTCGTTCGGTGTCGAGGATGTTGCGGTCGAAATTGCTGCCTTTCCCGAGTGTCAGGATTGCCGAATCGGCCATTACCAGACGCCGTATGGCAGTGTCGGGAATGTCATAGGCCATTGAAGATATTCGGTGTGGGCTGCGGGTTGTCACGTTGTAGGTGACTTTCATTTTTTTCTTGTTGTGGACGGCGGTCGTGTCGATGTCGACAGATGCGTCCATGTAGCCTTTGTTCAGCAAGGCGAGCTTCAGCTGGCGGCTTGAGGCTTCGGTGAGCTCTTCGCTGAAGATTACTGGGGGCTGCCCCATCCGCCGCAGCCATCGGTTGTACCATTTGGTGGAGTCGTTTCCTGAAAGGTTGTAGGTTCCGAGCTGAAGTCTGGCGAATCCGAGCACTTTGTGGTTCGGAGTCTGGCGGAGGTAGTTGACAAGGTCGGCCGAACGGACATCGGAGGAGTCGATGATGTTTATGGCGACGTCGTCGAGAAGGTAGCTGCCTTCCGGGACATGGCGTGTCGAGCTGCATCCCCACATGACGATGAGGACCAAGAACGCCGACAATATGCGTATGGCCGTAGTCTTCATAATTGAATTCCGGTGCAAAGATAGTTCTGAAAAGCGGAATTTCAAAGTCCTGCTGAGTCAAACACTCTTCTGAATATTCAAATTTCCGACCGGAAGCCATGC
>JAIDXA010000252.1 GCA_029058705.1 Paramuribaculum sp.
GATATAAGTAGTCGGGGTGGAATAGAGGTAGACGTCTCGTTCGATACCTGAAATACGCCAGAAATCCTGACATTCGAAATAGGCTCCCGCACTCCAGCGGTAAACCTCGAAGGCAACTGTGTTTTCTCCATCCTTGAGATGTTTCGTGACATCCCATTCGGCGGCTGTTTTCGACCCCATGTTGCATCCGAGCAACTGGCCGTTGACCCATACATAGTAGAACGATGTCGCACCCTCGCAGCATAAAACAACGCGGCGGCCCTTCCAGCTGTCCGGAATCGAGAATGTGCGGCGGTATGAACCGACTTCATTTGTCGCCGAGGGGACAAGCGGTGCGTCTTTTTTGAAGTCAGCCCATTCGGAGTCGAATTCATAGGTTGTGTTGACATAGACGGTCGTGCCGTAGCCCTGACGCTCCCAGTTGCCCGGAACGGTGATGAGGTCCCATGAGGACACATCATAATCAGGAGACTCGAATCCAACCGGACGGTTGTCTGTTCCACGCACCCATGAGAAATTCCATTTCCCGTTGAGTGAGAGATAGTAGGGCGATTCCTCATATTTGAAATCGCGGATGGCGTCAATGTCATTGGCGGGATAGGGAACTATCAGCGCATGAGGCTGCAGTTGACCGACTGCAAAAGCGTCAATCGTCTGCCATTCTGGAAGCTGTTGGGCAATTCCGCTGACGGCGGTCATCAGTCCCACGGAGCATAGAAGTTTTTTCATCAGGTATTTATAGGATAATGATTAAGCATATTATCACAAAGTTACGCCCGTTGAAAGGATAATGGACACTCTTCTTTGTTAAATCATGTTAAGCCGATGATGTGTCGCTTTGATGCCGTGACGAAAGAATCTGTAATTTTGATTAGATAAACCGCTATTTCGGTATGTCGGATTGCCTTTGCTTCATTATTTTTGCAACACGTAATCAGATAATGTGAAGGTAAAATAAAACGTAATTGGTAAGTGTATGGAAATAAGAAAGTTACTTTTGATTGCCGCGATTGTTTCAGGAGTGGTGCCGTCGTTTGCGGAATCGACAGTCTATATGACGCGGGAAATAACTCCCGAGGCTTTGGTGAGGATCTATAAGGCTCTCGGCCGGCCGGCCGACGGCCACCGGGTGGCGGTCAAGATAAGTACCGGAGAAGGCGGAAATCCAAACTATCTCAAACCGACCCTCATACGCAATCTCATCGATTCGGTCCACGGGACAATTGTTGAGTGCAACACTGCCTATAATGGTGTCAGAAACACGTTTGAGGCTCATTGGAAAACGATACACGAACATGGATTCGACTCAATCGCACCGGTAGATCTTATGGACGAGGAGGGGCAGATGAAAATTCCGGTGCGCGACCGCCGGCATATAAAATACGACATTGTCGGAAATCATCTTCCGCGCTATACTTACATGATCAATCTCGCTCACTTCAAGGGTCATGCCATGGGAGGATATGGAGGTGTGCTGAAAAATGCAAGCATCGGAGTGGCGTCGGCCGACGGAAAGACCTATATCCACACCGCCGGCAAGACCGACCGGACAGAGACGCTCTGGGACAACATAGCTCCTCAGGATAGCTTTCTTGAATCGATGGCAGCGGCCGCGCAGGCCGTCGACGATTATTTCGGTGCGAATATCATCTACATTAATGTGATGAACAACATGTCGGTCGATTGCGACTGCGATTCCCATCCCTCTGATGTGCTGCTGAAAGACTACGGAATCCTCGCGTCGACAGACCCCGTGGCTCTTGATAAAGCATGTGTCGATATAATTTTCAATATGACCCCGACCGAAGGCAATGACAACAAGCCGTTGATCGAACGGATCAACAGCCGTCACGGAACTCATACAATCGACCACGCGTCCGCTATCGGACTTGGATCTCTCGACTATGAGATTGTCTGCATCGATGAGTAAGGTGTTCCTGTTCAGTCTGGCGGCTGTCTTGTTTCAGCCGGCATATGCGGCAGAGGAGACCGCCGATTCGGTAATGTGTCCCGGAGAGGTGGTGGTCACCGGTTCCGGTGCGCCTGTGGCGGATAACCTCCTGCCTTACACTGTGTCGGTCGTAGGGCGTGACCGGCTTGAATCGACCGGACAGACCCAAGTGTTGTCAGCTATATCCGGATTGGTGCCCAGCCTGTTCGTTACCCAGAGAGGCATTTTCGGCTTCGGAGTCAGCAATGGCGGATCGGGGCATATCAAATTGCGTGGCGTCGGCGGCGACCGGGCCAGCGCCGTCTTGATGATGGTCGACGGACAGCCACAGTTCGCGGGGATCTACTCCCACCACGTTGCGGATTTCTACGACAAGGAAAACGTTGAAAGGGTTGAGGTTTTGCGTGGCCCGGGATCGGTTTTATACGGATCCAACGCCATGGCCGGCGCGATCAACGTTATAACTGCCGGTCCGCATAAGTCAGGCGTGGTCACCACGCTGACGTCACAGTACGGGTCCTACAACACGTGGCTGTCTTCGCTGACCAACACCGTAAGATATGGAAAGTTCTCTTCGTTGGTTTCCGCTTCCTACGACCGTACTGACGGACATGTCAGGAGTTTCGATTTCCGTCAGGCCGGCGGATAACCTCCTGCCTTACACTGTGTCGGTCGTAGGGCGTGACCGGCTTGAATCGACCGGACAGACCCAAGTGT
>JAIDXA010000253.1 GCA_029058705.1 Paramuribaculum sp.
GGGCCGCAACAGCGGCAGTGAACCCGATGAGACGCCTGTGGCGCATCGTATCGAAGCGTCGGATCATCCCGGGGATTTTCGAAGCGTCGGCAGGGCGTTCTTCCGGGTTTTCCGCGCAGCATCGGCAGGCGGTATGCCTGTAGCCGCCCTTGCAGTCGCTACAGATCTTCCGCATGATGACGCCAAGCGAATAGATGTCGGCGCGGGGATCATTGTCAACGCCGTCGGCAAGCTGTTCCGGCGCGCTGTAATGGAGAGTGCCTCCGGCATATTTGTAATTTGTGAAGGCGGTGCCGTCGCTCAGTCCGAAGTCGATCAGCTTCACATAGCGTCCGGAGTGGGTAAGCATGATGTTGGCCGGCTTCAGGTCGCGATGAAGCAGCTGATGAGAGTGCAGATAGGCAAGCGCATCGCAGATCTGCTCCGTAACGGCCATTGCGGCATCACGTTCCATCGTCCCGTTAGAGGAGATGTGCTCCTCAAGCGTAATGCCATCTACAAATTCCATTACAATGGCCGGTCCGAGGCCGTCGATCTCCTCGAATCCGAGAGTGGAGGCTATGTTGGGATGGTAGAGGGAGTGGCCGATTTCGTATTCCTTGCGGAGCAGATCGCGGTGTATGGTGCTGTCGAGATATTCCGGCTTGAGGACTTTCATGGCGATTCGACGTCCTTGTCTGACGGTCGAGTAGATGCGGCAATATCCCCGGCCTGATTCATATATGAGTCGAAGCGTCCGATCAGACGTGAGCTGTGAATCAGGAATGTCGAAAGCGGATGTCTCCATATGGAATTAAGCGGAGGGGGACTTGCCCCCTCCGATGATGGGTTAATTGAGGAAGGCGGCCATCTGGTCGCGGAGCTTGCGGGCTTCGATGCCGGCTTTTTCGGCAAAGTCTTCGCCGCTGGAGGCGTAGATGATGCCGCGCGAGGAGTTGACAAGGAGTCCACAGTCGTCGATCATTCCGTATTTCACGACTTCTTCAAGGCTGCCTCCCTGAGCACCTACGCCCGGAACGAGCAGAAAGCTTTTTGGGGCTACTTTCCGGATTTCTTCAAACATTTTGCCCTGTGTGGCACCAACGACATACATCATTTCTTCGGGGCTGGCCCATTTTGAAGAGGTTTCAATCACCTGTTCGAAGAGGCGTTTGCCGTTTTGGTCTTCGGTCAGCTGGAAGTCATGGCTGCCTTTGTTTGAGGTCAGTGCAAGGAGGATGACCCATTTGCCTTCATAGCCCAGGAAGGGGGTTACGCTGTCTTCGCCCATGTAGGGGGCTACGGTGATGGCGTCGACGTCGAGGTGTTCGAAGAAGCTGCGCGCGTAAAGTCGCGAAGTGTTGCCGATGTCTCCTCGTTTAGCGTCAGCGATGATGAATTGGTCGGGATGGTGCTCCTTGATGTATGCGATTGTTCTTTCGAGGGCGTCCCATCCGGCAGCTCCGAAGCTTTCATAGAAGGCCATGTTGGGTTTATATGCAACGCAATATGGCGCGGTCGCGTCGATTATAGCGCGATTGAATTCGAAGATCGCATCGGGGTGATCGGCGAGGTGTGCGGGTATTTTCAGGGGGTCTGTGTCGAGTCCGACACAGAGGAATGATTTTTTTCTGCGGATGTTTTCAACAAGATTCTGGCGGTTCATAGCTGGTGTATGTTGTTTATTGGAGTTTGTTTGTGTGGAATGGCTGATTCTTGGCGGGTGGTGTGGATTCCCTTTGGCCGTCGTTCGGCAGTTTGTCTCCTTTGGCGGAGCGGCCTGCCAGCGCCGGAAGCGATGGCGCGATTGCGGCGGATTTTATGATTGATGGCGCGGACATGTCGAGAGACTATAATTCGGCTTCCTTGAGGCGTTCGGCGTTTTCGGCAACTGTCAGCTGGTCGATGCAGTCCTGGATTTCTCCGTTCATGAAAGCCGGCAGATTGTAGATTGTATAATTTATTCGGTGGTCGGTGATCCGGCCTTGCGGGTAGTTGTATGTGCGGATCTTGGCGGAACGGTCGCCTGTCGACACCATGGTTTTGCGCCGGGAGGCTATGTCATCGAGATATTTGCGGTGTTCTTTGTCGTAGATGAATGTACGCAGGCGGCTTAATGCTCTTTCTTTGTTTTTTGGCTGGTCGCGTGTTTCAGTACATTCGATGAGTATTTCTTCCGTTTCGCCGGTGTTGGGGTTTTTCCATAGATAGCGAAGCCGGACTCCCGATTCGACTTTGTTGACGTTCTGTCCTCCGGCGCCGCCGCTTCGGAATGTGTCCCATTTGATTTCTCCTTCGTTGATCTCGACGTCGAAAGGTTCCGCTTCGGGGAGTACGGCAACGGTTGCGGCTGAGGTGTGGACGCGTCCCTGCGTCTCGGTTGCGGGAACGCGCTGTACGCGGTGGACTCCGCTTTCGTATTTCAGGGTGCCGTAGACGTTGTCGCCAGTGATGGCTGCTACGATTTCCTTGAATCCGCCGGCAGACCCTTCGTTGAAGGATGTGACGGCAAGTGTCCAGCCTTTTGATTCGCAGAACTTCGAATACATTTTGAAAAGGTCTCCGGCGAAGATGGCGGCTTCGTCGCCTCCGGTGCCTCCGCGGATTTCAAGAATGGCATTTTTTGAGTCTTCGGGGTCGGCAGGAAGGAGGAGCAGGCGAATTTCGTCTTCGAGCTCAGGCAGCGATTTCTGGCATTCGTCGAGCTCTTCGCGGGCCATTGCACGCAGTTCCTCGTCTGATTCGGTCTCGAGCAGTTTGCGGGCGTCAGAGGCGCTGGCCAGTGTCGATCGGTAGCGGTTGGTGACTTTCAGGAGAAGTTCGAGATCCTTGTATTCTTTAGTCATTCTGACGTAGCGGCGCATGTCGGCTATTACCGAAGGGT
>JAIDXA010000254.1 GCA_029058705.1 Paramuribaculum sp.
GCTCCCTCTTCAACTCGCGGAATCCGCTCAAAAAATCCTCTCAGTCTTAATTTGATTTAAATCCAAACACTCTCTAAGAAACTGTTTAATTTACTACGAAAAAATGTTATAAATCATTCTTGTGGGTTTATTGAGGTCTTTTATGGTTGTTTTCACCGAGTCTCATCGGTCACATAGCCCGCTATGCTCCCTCTTCCACTCGTAAAAACACCTCATAAAATCCTCTCAATTAATCCCACAACTAAATTTAAACAGTTTCTAAACGATGAGTTAAAAATACAATACATTCCCAATTCTATTCCCCCAGGGCGCTTTAGCGACGAGACGTCTGCGAAAGCGTCCTATTTTTATTCGCTGAAGGTGAGGAGGAGATACGGAGCGTAGCATGAAGACAGTAACGAAAAAAATCAATAGTGAAATGGAAATAGCCGAAAATATTCTTGATGTGATAGGACATACTCCAATGGTCCGGATCAACAGATTGTCGCCCAACCGGAATGTGAATATCTATGCCAAACTCGAAGGGTTCAATCCGTCGGGGAGCATTAAGGACAGGATTGCATTGCGCATGATAGAGGAGGCGATTGAATCGGGTGCGCTCAAGAGTGGCCAGACCATCATCGAGGCGACGTCAGGAAACTCAGGGATCGGTTTGGCGATGGCCGGAGTTGTGCTTGGGTTTCCGGTTGAGATCGTGATGAGCGATGCGGTTTCCGTCGAACGCCGCATAATGATCCGCTCATATGGAGCGAAAGTCACGCTGACACCGGGCGTCGAAGGAACTGACGGGGCGATACGTAAGGCGCGGGCGCTTGTCAGGGAATCGCCGGAAAAGTATTATATGCCGGATCAGTTTTCCAACCGGGCGAATTATCTGGCCCACTATGAGCGCACTGCGCTTGAAATATGGGAACAGACGGATGGCAGGATCGATTATTTTGTGAGCGCGCTCGGCACATCGGGAACGATTATGGGAGTGTCGCGTTTCCTGCGGGCTCTGAATCCGTCGGTAAAGGTTGTCTGCGCGCAGCCCGTCAGAGGCCATTACATCCAGGGGCTTAAGAATATGGAGGAGGCTATAGTCCCTGAAATATATGATCCGTCGAAAATCGATATTCAGGAAATGATCGAGAGTGAGGAGGCTATTGAAATGGCCCGCAGGATTATTTCTTCAGAGGGTATTTTTGCCGGGATGAGCAGCGGTGCGGCTCTACTTGCAGCTACGAGGATCGCCGGCCGGATTGAAAAAGGCAATATAGTTGTTGTTTTTCCTGACCGTGCAGACAAATATATGTCAACGACAATGTTTGCGAGGTATGCCTGTCAGGAAGAATGATTTTTAGTAAAAAAATGTTTAACAAGTCCGGTTTGCGGCTGGTTTGTTGAAAAGATGTTAAAACAGGTGGGTTTTCTTGTCGGATTTCTTGCGGGGAAAGGATATAGTTGTTAATTTTGCAATGTGTTTTTCATGGTATTAGATTTAAGGTTAACTAAGATTGGTTGTCGCGAGACAATCAATTTTTTTTGTATCTCTGGGAAGCTGAAGTCAAGATGACGTAGGTTTCCCAGATCTGCATTTTATATGAGCAGGACGGTGAGCAGTCCCCAGATTACAAGGAGGATGTTTGAGACGGCGTAGGTTACGGTGTAGCCTATGGCTGGCAGGGTGCTGCCGAGAGCGTCCTGTACGGCTCCGAGCGAGGCGGTGCTTGTGCGGGTTCCGGCGCAGCATCCGAGAGTGATTGCCGGCGGAAACCGGAACACCCGGTGGCCGAGCCAAAGGCCGAAGAAAACGGGAATCATTGTGGCAATCGCACCCGCAAGGAACAGCATGGGCCCGACAGATCTGAGACCGGCTATGAACGATGGGGCTGCCTCGATTCCGACAACGGCAATGAATACGTTTAGCCCCAGGTGATTCATGAACCATAGTGCGCCCGGAGGGATGTTGCCGAAGGTCGGTCTTTTCGATCTCAACCATCCGAATACAAGTCCGGCCACCAGGGCGCCGCCGCTTGTTCCGAAGCTGACGGGGATGCTTCCGATCCAGATGCTCATTGCTCCGAAGAGCCCTCCGATGAAAATGGCCAGCCCGACAAACATTATGTCAGTGGAATATGATGGTCTGTCGACGTGTCCGATGTGTCGTGCCGCCTTTTTTACCTGAACGGACCGGCCTACGATTGTGATGCGGTCGCCTTTTAGAAACCGGGTCGAGTTGTCGAGAATCATGTATTGTCCTGAGCGCACAGCGTCGCGGATGACGACGCGGTGCATGAATTCGGAGTGACGGAGTTCGCCGAGGGTGCGGTTTGAAACGCCTTTTTTGTTTACAATGACACCAACACGGTCGAGCGGGTATGACAGGAGTGTTGTGTCGGCGGTTTCCTCTCCGATGTATTGTTCGACTTCGACAATGTATTCAAGGCGTCCGCAGATGACGATTTCGTCGCCGAGGTGGATTTTGTCGTCATGGTCGGGAACGGTCACATTGCCGTTGTGGCGCAGGGCATCGATGTAGACGGTCAGGCCTTTGTCGTGCAGGCGGTGTTCGATTTCGAAAACAGAATGGGGCGTCTGAAAAAAGTCGTTAGTCACGCGGTAGGTTCTGTAGCTGGCATTTGCCAGAGCGCTGACGGTTGCGGGGTCTTTTGCTTTTCCGGCATTAGAGAGGGTGTGTTCAAGTTCGGCGGTCTGTTGTTTGACTTTTTTAACACCGCCAAGGAGTTTAGGCCCGAGATTTCCAAGAATTATGACAGTTCCGAGAGTTCCGAAAATATAGGTGACAGCGTAGCAGACGGGAATGATGTTGAGTTGCCCGGACAGGGAGTCGGCCGGAAGGTTCATTTTGCCAATGGCTTCAGTTCCGACACCGAGAAGAGCCGAGCAGGTCTGGGATCCAGAGAACAGGCCTATGGTCTCGCCTTTTGAGTAGTCCATGAAGCGCGCTATAAGAAAAGATGTGGCAAAGCAGACGGCACTCATTGTTACGGCGAAAAGAACCTGACGCAGGCCGTCGCCTTTCAGTGATTTGAAGAAGTCGGGTCCGACGCTGTAGCCGATGGAGAATAGAAAAATCATGAAAAAGACCATTTTGACGGGGCCGGACATCGGAATTCCGAGTTGCCCGATGACAACCCCGACAAGAAGCACAGAGGTTACGCTTCCAAGCGAAAAGTTGCCGATGCGGATCTTTCCGATAAGAAAACCAAGCCCGACAGTCAGAAATAATGCAAGTGTCGGATATTCGCGGAGGATGGTGACGAATGAATTGAACATGGCTGTGTGTTTAATAGTTTTAGAGAATGTTTGAATTTAAACCGCGTCAACAATAAAACGAATGAAAGGTGTAACCTTCAAAATAATCCTGAGGTCTTTTTTGGCGAATTCCGCCAAGTCTCATCAGTCGAATAGCCCGCTATGCTCCTTGCGTCAACTCGCGGAATCCGTTCAAAAAACACTCTCAGTCTTAATTTGATTTAAATCCAAACATACTCTTAGGGAGATCGAAACTCATGATTCTTTTAAAGTGAACGTTTGCGTGGACAAAGGGTTCAGGGAAGAGTGTGTATGTCAGGGCTGATTCTGAAGCGGCGGGATTCGAGAAGAGAGGAAAATTGCGTAAAAATTTTATGAGGTTTGCAAAATTGGATTAAAACATTTAACTTTGCAGAGTGGTTAATAAAAAGGCCGGAGGAGCATATCCCGGTCGTATCCCCAGAAAAAATCAGCTTATCCGCATATTATTCGATCAGTTCTCTGCATTTAGATTGCATTGCTGAATAATCTTCTCTTCTGACTAATTGCCGAAAAAAATTGAGATATCAGTTATTGACGATGTTTCCCCGTGTCGTGGCGGTTCGGATGCATTCATTGTTTCAAAAGGGTGTGTTTGGTCTGAGTGAAAATCGGAACACGGATAAAAAAGACAGATGATATTTCGAATGGAAAGCGGATGCCTGACACAAGCAGTCAGAGGCTGTTTCCATCAAAGATTCTAATTGAAACGTTTTCAACACTAAAGTATATAAAGGGCGTTGGAAAAATCCCCCCTCAATCAACAAAAACATGTATAATATTTCAGATCTACAATCCATGTCTGACGAGCAGCTGAAGGAAGTTGCAGAAGGCATGGGCCTGAAAAAAGTCAATCTATCAGATAAAGAATCGGTTGTCTACGATATACTTGATCAGCAGGCGATCAATTCAGTGGCAACGGCCGCAAAAAGCCGTAAGGCGCAGTCGGACAAGCCAAAACCGAAACGTGGCCGTCCGGCAAAGAACGCGTCGGTCGAAGAGCCGTCGGAACTGGCCAAGGAAGATCCGAAGCCGTTGAAAAAGAATGTGAAATCAAAAACGGAGACAAAGTCACAGTCTGAGAGCCCCCTTCAGGCTGACACGGTTCCGCACCCGGCAGCGGCTGAAGAAGCCAAGACTCCGAAACGGCGTGGCAGAAAGCCGAAAAGCGAGACTGCCGCAAAACCGGCAGAAGAGACTCAGGTTGCTGAAACACAGCCGGCAGCAGTTGCCGAAAAGTCGTCGGAACAGGACTCCAAAACAACGGAAGAAAAGCCAAAACGCGGACGTCGCAGGAAAAATGACGCTGCTCGACAAGAAAACAGTCAGTCAGACAGTGGATTGCCGGGTGATGGTGAAAATGCAGGATCGCCTGAAAGAGCTGTAGAGGAAACGGCTCTCCTTGCATTGCCGCCATCTGTTGAAGGGGATTCCGTGAATTCCGGCAATGGAGCTGAAGCGGTCAACCCGGCTAAAGCCGACATTGAACCCCATGCGGTGGCCGAGTCATCAGCGTCGGCCAACGAGCAGCAGAATCAGCCGGCTGAACGTCAGCAGCAGGGGCGTCGGGAGTTTGGACGTAAGGATTCGGCATTCGGGTCGTTTTTCCCCCGGGGCGACGGCCGGAAGTTTGTTCCGCGCTCGCAACGCGAAAAAGAGG
>JAIDXA010000255.1 GCA_029058705.1 Paramuribaculum sp.
CATCCCCTCGCCAGAAGGAGTGAGGAGAATGAATAATTCCTAACTCAAAGTTTTGCACTTCGATTTGGAATCTTCAATCTTAAATAAACTTAACGGCTGTTGACCAATATAATGATGTTGACAGCTGTTAATCATATATGACAAACACCAACTCTCCCATAGATTTTTTCTCGTCCATCAGTGACCCTCGCGTGGAACGCACGCAGAAACACAGCCTTGATGCAATCCTGTTCATATCGCTTTGCGCAGTTATCCGCGGAAACGAGGGTCTTGTGGATTCAGCAGATATTCAACGCGCTTCACATCTTTAGGTTGCAACCACTGAGATCTTGCGATGTTGCCGCTACATAATCTATGAATATGGCAACTGCTTGACCCGATATTGTCTTTACAGTCGAACTTGCTGGATTCACCTCAAGTTGTGGTATCGCCATCTGGCTTAACAGCGAAACGGCATCAGTGGCTGAATTCTTTTGTTTTGCCAATGGTATATAAGTGGAAGCTGTTGCAGATGTTCGTTGCATCTGAGCTTCCACTACTAAGTCATCAAGCTCCTGCGACTTTATAGTATCTTGGACCTCTTGGGCTGATGCCATTCCCACACCAAGAAATATGAGTGTTAAAAACGCGGCGATAAATTTCATACGATTTATTCTTATGATTTATGATGCAAATTTACAATTCAGGGGTTATTCATGCCATACCCAAAAGTATATATACCAATCATTGGCTCTATGATTGCAATAACCAACAAAGAAAACGTGAGCCAACTATGCCACGTCATAAGTCGGAGGTCGTAGGAATAACCTTTATCCAAAGATGTGGGAATAGCAGCCCACGCTATACGCGTGTGAACCACTATGCCTATTCTCGGATTAGTCTTGAATTTCCTACGTTCCCGACTACGAGAAAAGCATAACGCTTCTTATTTTACCAAAATGTCGTGAACTGACCGATGTCAATCCGACTGCAAATATACGGAATAGCCGTGATTATCATAGATTATTGTCAGTCAAACACAACATCTGACGTCAGCGGACGGAAATGAGGAGCGTGCCGAGGTAGACGGCAGCGAGGCCGGCGATGAGGGAAACGCCTATATAGAGAAACGCACAGGCTATGTGGCCGCTCTGAATCAGCGTCAGCGACTCCTGCGAAAAAGTCGAAAACGTTGTCAGTCCGCCACAGAATCCGGTTGTCAGCATAAGCCGCATCGAATCGGGCCACGACGAAGAACAACGCGAGAGAACAGCATAGAACACTCCTATAAGAAAGCATCCCGCAATATTGACGGCAAATGTAGCCGCCGGAACGGGCATTTCACCACACCGCGATGCCGCCGGAAAAAATCTGTCAGTCGCCAGATTGACAAGATAGCGCATCACGCCACCCATTCCGCTACCGACAAATACAGACAGAATCAGTTTAACCATGGGACAAAGGTAATGTTTTTTTAAATAAAAACCTGTCGTGACATACATTTTCATTATTTTTGCAAACCGAAAACCAACAATTGTCGTATAAACCGACATCATGCAACAGAATACATCTCAATATGGAAGAAATCAACATTTCTGAAGTCTACAAAGCCGCGGAAATCCTGCGCGACGTTGTTCGCCATCCGAAACTCATCGGTCCGGCCCCTCTTAATCCCGAAGGCGAGATTTATCTCAAGCCCGAAAACCTTCAACGGACAGGCTCGTTCAAACTCCGTGGCGCATACTATAAGATTTCTCAGCTGACAGATGAGGAACGCTCCCGCGGTGTGATTGCCTGCTCGGCAGGAAACCACGCCCAGGGTGTCGCCCTCGGAGCTGCTCATGCCGGCATAAAAGCCACCATCTGCCTTCCGGCCGGAGCCCCGATTTCAAAAGTCGAGGCCACAAAGGCGCTCGGTGCTGAAGTCGTCATGGTTCCGGGAGTCTACGACGATGCTTATGCCCGCGCGCTCGAGCTGCAGAAAGAACATGGCTACACGCTTGTCCATCCTTTTGATGACACCAAGGTGATCGCCGGACAAGGCACCATCGGACTTGAAATCATTCAGGAGCTGCCCGATGTCGACGCCGTTGTTGTGCCGATCGGTGGTGGCGGCCTGATCTCCGGCGTAGCTTTTGCCATCAAGACGCTCAAACCAAACGTGAAAGTCTACGGTGTCCAGGCCGAAGGCGCTCCATCGATGGCCAGGTCAATTGCCGACGGCACACGTGAATGTCTCGACCACGTTTCGACCATTGCCGACGGCATTGCCGTCAAGGAACCCGGGGTCAACACATTCGAAATGTGCCACCGCTACGTCGACGAAATAGTGACAGTCAGCGACGACGAAGTAGCAGCCGCCATTCTGACCCTGATCGAACAGCAGAAACTCGTTGCCGAAGGCGCGGGAGCCGTTTCGGTAGCCGCTGTCATGTTCGGCAAGATTCCTGTTGCAGGGAAAAAAGTTGTATGTGTTGTTTCAGGAGGAAACATCGATGTGACATCGCTTAACCGAGTAATAACCCGCGGCCTGGTGAAAAGCGGCCGTGACTGCACAATCACAATTGTCCTTTCCGATAAACCGGGCCAGCTTTCGAAAGTCTGCAGCGTTATCGGCGACCTCGGAGCAAACATTCTTTCCGTTGAACACAAACGCAACAGTAAGAACAC
>JAIDXA010000256.1 GCA_029058705.1 Paramuribaculum sp.
GCCTTGATGCCATCGACTCCGACGCCAAAAGAATAGGTGCGGTAAATGTAGTGAAAATTTCAAAAGACAAATCTTCAACAGGATTCACTCTTACAGGATTCAACACTGACACCACAGGCTTCACTGAAAGCCTGCGGCCATTTATCGGATCCGGCCTCAAAAATGCGCTTGTTCTCGGATCCGGAGGTGCAGCCAAAGCGGTTGGTCACGGATTGACCACAATGGGAATAAGACCGACTTTTGTTTCTCGCCGGCCAACGGATCATCAGATCGGATATTCCCAACTTACACCCGAACTTATCCGAAGCTTCAATATTATCGTGAATGCAACTCCTCTCGGAACGTATCCTGATATAGAAACCTCGCCAGAAATCCCATATGAAGCCCTGTCGTCGGCCCACATATGTTTTGATCTTGTCTACAATCCCGCCAAAACCAGATTCCTGCAATTGGCGGAAAATAAAGGAGCTACAATCATAAACGGGCTTAAAATGCTTCATATCCAAGCTGAAGAGGCCTGGAAAATCTGGAACACATAAACACACACATATATTATTAATCAACTTATTCGTATTATTAATCAACTTATTCGCTATTAATCACTCAAATGAAACTTACAGATAAGCGCAGCAGCATGCTGCACGGAATCCTACTTATCGCGTTGTTTGCCTGTGCGGCTTTTTATATCGGCGATGTCAAAATATTCCGGGAACTCTCCATTTCGCCAATGATAATCGGCATTGTGCTCGGAATGATCTACGCCAACAGCCTGAGAAATCACCTTCCGCCAACGTGGGTGCCGGGCATTATTTTCTGCTCAAAGAAAATATTGCGGCTCGGAATCATTCTTTACGGCTTCAGACTAACACTTACCGATGTGGCAGAAGTCGGGATTGCCGGCATTGCCGTGGACTTGATTATTGTCACCGTGACAATCCTCGGAGGAATACTGATCGGCAAACTGCTGAAAATGGACTCCGAAACGGCATTGCTGACATCGGTCGGAAGTGGAATATGCGGCGCGGCGGCCGTCCTTGGCGCCGAATCGACAATTCAGACAAAACCATATAAGACCGCCGTTGCCGTTGCGACCGTCGTCATCTTCGGAACTCTGGCCATGTTTATATATCCGGTTGCCTACCGCACAGGCCTCCTTGGCCTGTCACCTCAAGAAATGGGAATTTTTGCAGGATCGACTCTACACGAAGTAGCGCACGCCGTCGGCGCGGGAAATGCGATGGGCGATGATGTTTCAAATGTCTGTGTCATAGTCAAGATGATCCGCGTAATGCTTCTGGTGCCGGTTCTTCTGGTTCTCGCCTGGTGGATTGCCTCGCGACGCAAAAAAAGCGGCGATTCGTCAAACGGAGGTAAAGTCAGCATTCCCTGGTTCGCAATCGGATTCCTTCTCGTCATCTGCTTCAATTCTCTGAATCTGATTCCAGCGGAAATTGTTGACGGAATCAACTACTTCGACACATTCCTGCTGACGATGGCCATGGCCGCATTAGGAGCTGAAACCAGCTTCGAAAAATTTAAAAAGGCGGGCGCGAAGCCGTTTGTCCTTGCATTCATCCTGTTTGTCTGGTTGATGGCTGGCGGATACTTCCTGTCAAAATACCTCGTTCCGGCAATCAACTCACTTTCGATTTAAAATAAGCTATCGCCCTGAGACTAAGCAGCTCTGAAATAGCCTCCGCCCCCCTGTTGCCGGTTACAGTATGTTTCGCGGCCGGAATCACAGCCCATTTACTAAATGCAGGCATGTGGCTGCCCTTAATTCTCATGACAATCGCCGTAGTAATGATTTTCATCAATCGTTATGCGGCGATTCTTATTTTGACATTCCTGACCGGAATGACTGATGCATATCTGTCAGTCCCGAACGGACCAAATCAAGCGCTTTCGAACCGCGAACTGGTCATCGAGGGAAATATCACTGAGGTAAAAACAAACGAGACAACTTTGCGTCTGACCCTCGAGGTTGATCATGCCGGACCGGACACCATCAGCATGGTCAGGATCAAGCCACACTCCGTCAGTCTCGTATCCAACAATCCAGAGTTCGAGGCTGAGATTGGCCAAAAATTGAAACTCAAGACAAAACTGACTCCACTGACTGCTATCCGCGATCTGCCAGACGAAATTGATTTTGCAGATTTTGCCGCCCGAAAACAGATATATCTGGGCGCTTTTTTTACAAGAAAGCAGATCATAGCCATTCAACCGCCCGGTCATCTACGAGCCTTGCTGAACAGCTCGTCAGAACAGTTGACAAGATGCATCTCTGAATCCGCCCTATCGCCTTTTGCAAAAGAGTTCATGATTTCAGCCCTTGCCGGCGACACTTCCGATTTAAGCGACACTTCCCGAAAGCTATTTACCAATGCAGGGATTTCCCATGTTCTGGCAATCAGCGGACTCCATGTAGGCATAATCGCATTCGTCATTTCAATCCTTCTATGGCCTCTCTACATAATGGGATTCGGGCGCGTACGAAACATCGCAACAATTGCAGTGGTATGGACTTATGCATTTATCATCGGATTTCCGGCCTCGGTTGCAAGAGCGGCTCTTATGGCGACAATCTACCTGGCTGGACGGCTCATGCAACGCCGCAGCAGTCCGTTGAATTCCCTTGCATTTGCCGCCTTATGCATACTTCTTTTTTCTCCCGAAGCGATCCTTCAGCCAGGCTTCCAATTGTCGTTTGCAGCCGTTTTCGCCATCATTGTCCTTGCCGGTCGAATGAATCCTGTCAGTCCACGGAAAAGAATCGCATATAACATCGCATCATATGTCTGCGTCACGCTTAGCGCAGTCATCGGAACCGGATTACTGACAGTTTTCTATTTCCATTCATTTCCGGTCTATTTTCTTTTGGGCAACATTCTGAGCGCACTGCTTCTTCCATTTGTCATAGGCGGGGGCATCGCCATGATTATCTTTAATTTTACGGGGTTAGACAGCACTTTACTTTGTCAGGTGCTGAACCTGCTGTGCGAAGCCATAAAAAGCACTTGTGAATTTATTACTGCCCTGCCAGGAAGTTCGATTGACGGGATATACCTTCAGAAATGGATAATCATACCGGCAGCGGCCTCCTTCATCGCCATTAAATTGGCCCTGGATTCAAAAGAAAGAAAATCCATATGCCTTACATCCGTCGCTACGGTGATTCTGATGATCTCGTGTTGTTTCATCGCGTCAGACTGCTTGACTCCCGAGCCTCGTATATACGTAGCCCGCAACAAGCACCACACAGACATCATTTTTCCATCAAATACTGAACTGAAAATCGTGACAACAGCCCCAAACGAACCTCTTAACGTCACTTCGAGGGCGGAGTTCCGATACCGTGACTATATGCAGAAACGCAACATCCCATCGATAAATGTCGACACAA
>JAIDXA010000257.1 GCA_029058705.1 Paramuribaculum sp.
CGGGCGCGGTCGATCATTTGTCGGGTTCGTTCGATTCCCTGTTGTTCGATCCGGTCGGTAGTCTGGCGAAGTCCGGCGGTGTCGATGAATCGGAAGAGATAGTCGCCGAGTTCGAGGGTTTCTTCGATGGTGTCGCGTGTTGTGCCATGGATGTCGCTGACAATTGCCCGTTCGTCGTCGAGCAGTGCGTTGACGAGTGACGATTTGCCTGCATTGGTGTGGCCGGCAATAGCTACCGGAATGCCGTCTTTGATTGCTTTCCCTGCCGAAAATGAGCGGGCCAGTCGTTTGACTTCGTCGTGGACCTGACGGGCGATTTTGAGAAGTTTTTCGCGTGAGGCGAATTCGACGTCTTCTTCTGAGAAGTCGAGTTCGAGTTCGAGGAGTGCGGCGAGGTCAACGAGTTTCTGGCGCATGGATGAGAGTTTTTCGGAGTAGGATCCCCGCATCTGGCTGATGGCTATGCGGTGGGCTGCGCGTGAGTCTGAGGCTATGACGTCGGCAACGGCTTCGGCTTCGGCGAGGTCCATTTTCCCGGCGACGAATGCTCGTCGGGTGAATTCGCCTGGTTTTGCGAGACGGCAGCCTGCTGAGACCAGGTTTTTGAGGAGTTCGCGTTGAACGAAACGTGATCCGTGGACGGAGAGTTCGACTACGTTTTCTCCGGTAAAGGATCCGGGCGCGCGGAAGATGGTTGCTACGGCCTGGTCGAGTATGCTTCCGTCGGGGTTGAGCAGCGTTCCGAGGTGTGCAGTGTGGGTTGTTGTTTCAGAGAGTTTTCTGCCTTTCCAGATCCGGTCGGTTATTTCAAAGGCATCGGGCCCGGATATGCGGGCTACGGCAATGCCGCCGACTCCTGGAGGGGTGGAGATGGCGCAGATTGTATCGGTGGGTGTTGATTTGTCGAGTATTTTCATTTATGTTTGCTCCAATATGGGAAGTCGCACTGGCTTTCGACTTCGTTTTCAATGTTGTCAGGTAGTGAGGCGAAGAAGTCGTGGCCTGTTATTCGTTCGACTTCATCGATTGTTACGGCTGCTGCCTGGATGCCGCCGGGCACTTTGTCGTTGGGCATTATGAACCCGATGCCTCGCATCGGTGTGACGTTGGGTGACAGGATCACTTTGAAGAAGCGCCGCGGCACAGCTACCCGCGAGTCGCCGATATAGTCATATGGCTGATCGGTCATGACGGGTCCGCAGATGATGATTATAGAGC
>JAIDXA010000258.1 GCA_029058705.1 Paramuribaculum sp.
ACCCTTTTGGGGTATACACGCTTTCCAGGCGTGCCTCTTCAGCCACTCGAGCACCGCTCCAGGTGCGGGGGATGTTTGCGTTGCAAAGGTAGGAATTTTCTTCGGTTTGAGCAAACGAATGAAGCCTTTTTTGACGTGGTTTGAAAATGATGTTGAATGGCAGATGGTTGCCGTTTTTTTCGTTATTCGTCTGGAACGAGTTGCGAAAGTCTGTGTTCGAGTTCTGATGTGGAGAGCCGTGTGGTCAGTTCGCCGCGATGGGCTACCGAGATGTAACCGGTTTCTTCGGAAACCACGATGGCAAGGGCGTCGGTTGCCTGCGAGATTCCGAGCGCTGACCGATGGCGAAGGCCAAGAGAACGCGGTATGTTTGTGTCGTGGCTGACCGGGAGGATGCATCCGGCCGACTGGATGCGGTCGTGGGCAATTATGAGAGCGCCGTCGTGGAGGGGGGAGTTTTTGAAAAAAATGTTTTCTATGAGACGGGAATTTATATTAGCGTCAATCAGGTCGCCGGAGCGTTCGTAAGCCTCAAGCGAAACAGACTGTTCGATGACAATGAGGGCTCCTGTGCGGGTCTTGGCCATGTTCATGCAGGCATAGACAATCGGGAAGATGAATGAGTCGGTCCCGTCGGATCCTTTCCCGGCCCGCGAATGGTGGAACAGACGCCTGAGCACCCGCCAGCGTTTGTGGTCGCCGAGTTCGACGAGGAAGCGTTTGATCTGATCCTTGAAGAGGATAACGATTATGATGAGTCCGATTGACATGAACTTGTCGAGTACGGTTCCGATCAGTTTCATGCCGAGGATGGGCGATGCGATGACCCAAACCGTTATGAAGGCGAGCAATCCGAAGAAGACGTTCAGTGTTCCGGATTCCTTCATTATACGGAAGATGTAGAAGAGCAACAGTGCGGCTATCGTGATGTCAAGTGCATCGAGCAGGGAAAACGAGATCATAGATTTGCTGCTTCGTGGGGATTGAGGGTGAGATTGTGGATAGTTATGGCCTGCCGGGCTTCCGCTACGTCGTGGACACGTAGAATCGAGGCTCCATTCATGAGGGCGATCGTGTTGGCGGAGACAGTGGCGGCAATGGCGTCGGCTGGCGTGATGGCGAGCGGACGCGTCAGCATCGATTTGCGGGAAATGCCGGCAAGTATCGGCCGGCGCAGAAGCTCTGTCAGATGGGGCAGGGCGGAGAGCAGCCGATAGTTTTGCTCGACCGTTTTGCCGAATCCGAATCCGGGATCGACAATAGTGTCGCAGATTCCCAACTCTTCCAGTCTGCCCAGTTTTTCGGAGAGGTCAGAACAGACTGCGGCAGTGACGTCGTCATAATCGGTAAGTGACTGCATTGTTTCGGGAGTCCCGCGCATGTGCATGAGTATATAAGGCGTTTTCAGGCGTGCGACTGTTTCAAACATATTTTTATCGAGGTCTCCGCCGCTGATGTCGTTGATGATGTCGGCTCCAAACTGCATTATTGCGGTTTCGGCCACA
Source organism: Paramuribaculum sp. (assembly GCA_029058705.1). GTDB lineage: Bacteria > Bacteroidota > Bacteroidia > Bacteroidales > Muribaculaceae > Paramuribaculum. The sequence continues at coordinate 1,506 of JAIDXA010000258.1, forward strand.
TCGGCGCGGAACGTATCGACAGAAACCGGGATTGAACTGTCAATCCTGCGGATTATTCCAAGGCCTTTTTCAAGCCGCCGCAACTCTTCTGCCGGGGTTACATCGGAGGCTCCCGGTCTTGATGAGTAGCCTCCAATGTCTATTATGTCGACACCGTCGGCAATCATCTGTCCGACGCGTCGGGCAATTGTTTCTTCGTCGTTTGTGCGCGAGTCTTGGAAAAAAGAATCGGGTGTCACATTGACAATACCCATGACTGCAGGTTTGTCAAACCGGTGTAGGACACCGCGTATATTCAGGCTGAAAGGCTGGAAGTGGGTCATTTTACGGGTTATAGTGGGAATCACAATGCGAAGTTAGGAACAAATTGCGGCAATTGCAAATCGGATGTTTCCGAGATTCGGAAAGTTTTAGTAAATTTACGCATAAATGTGTCCAACAGATAAAAATGACGAACAGAACTATGATTGACCTTACATTTTTCAAGACGCGCCGCACAATCCGCGCCTATAGTCCCCGTCCGGTGACGGATGAGGATCTTAAGACAATGCTTGAGGCTGCCGCTCAGGCTCCGACCACCGGCAACATGCAGCTTTACAGTGTTGTCGTGACGCGCTCGCAGGAAGGCAAGCGCTCTCTCGCTCCGTTGCATTTCAATCAGCCGCAAACGGAAGGATGCAGTGTCGTGCTGACGTTTTGTGCCGACTTCAACCGTTTTGTGAAGTGGTGTGAGGCGAGTGGCGCGACTCCGGGATATGATAATTTCCAGTCATTCATGACAGCTGTTATCGATACTGCGATTTTTGCGCAGCAGTTCTGTACAATAGCCGAATCCAACGGACTTGGATGCTGCTATCTCGGAACAACGACATATAATGCCCACGAGATTGCGCGGGTGCTTGAACTTCCGCATAGAGTTGTTCCGCTCATAACGCTTACCGTAGGATATCCGGATGGAGAATCTCCGATAAGTGACCGCATTCCGGTCGATGCTGTGATCCACTCTGAAAAATATCATGATTATTCAGACGATGGGATCCGGAGCGTCTACGCTGAGAAGGAAGCGCGCGACGACAGCCGGCGTTTTGTCGCTGAAAACGGCAAGACTTCGCTTGCACAGGTGTTTACTGATGTTCGATACACCAAGGCCAACAACGACTTATTCTCGCGCTTATATCTTGATTTTATAATCGGACAGGAGTTCAAGCTTCCCGAACAGCCACTGTCTGACGGCATCAGCTGCGGTTGATGTCGCATAGATGAGTGAGGTGAATCCGACGCAGAAGACTGAATAGAGAATCAGTGAATGTTGCTGCCATACATGGATGGCGGCCGGGCGTATGATGCCTCCCCATACCAGTGGGTTCTTGTGGATCAGATAGGCAGCGAATGCTCCTTTTGCAAGTGAGTTGACATGTGCGGACTGGAGCTTCAATCTTGCGAAAACAATGAATAGCGCAACCGATGAAGCGATTACCCACGGAGCATTGTAGGCAAAGGCTTTCACGGATTCCATGTATAGGGACATTGCGAATGTCATTCCTGCCGACAGGAGGTAGAATGCAAAAGGAGGCCAGGCGCTCCGGGGCGAATGGCCGGCAAGCCGGCGAGAGAGCCAACGGCCGATCAGATATATCATTATGAGCTGCACGGGTGTGTAGCCGGTCGGGTTGAAACTTGCATTCCATACCCATCCGCACCATATGTTGGCTGCTGTGAACAATGCTGTCCAGAGCGTCAGTTGCTTGTCGGACATTGAGCTGATGGCTGCGTTTAGGAAAGGGCTGACGAGGTATAGCAGCATGTAGGCCGGTACATACCACAGGTCTGTGTGTGTGTAGACCATCCATGATTCCAACCATGTGGCGGATGACCATTCGACGATGCCAGTTGCCGCTGCGAGTGTGTATAGTCCCACAGAATAGAAGATGCAGGTGGCTGTCAGCCTTAGAAGTCCGTTGACAGAAGCCTTGATTCCGAAGTAGCCGGAAATCAGGGTGAAACAATTTACTCCGACAATTGTCAGCGATTCGACAATAAGTTTCCAGATGTCGGGCCCGGATACGGATGCCGAACCGGACGGTGACGGCAGTCCGAGCGCGGCTCCGTCGAGATGGACAAGGATTACGGCTGACATCGACACGATTCGGAGAAGTTCGATGTTTGACAGACGGACGTTTTTGCTCATATATCAGTATGTGATTGTGTGGCAGACTTGTTTTGAGGTGTCAGAATGCTTTCAGTGACCAGAACGCGGCAGGTTGGCGTGGGGTGGAAAATTCTTCACCGGTTGATAGATCAACAGCGAAAGGCCTGTCGTTTTCACTATCGCCACACCATACGACCTGATGGGATTCTTCTGGCGGAATTGACATCGACTGCCTGATCAACGCGATCTCACTGCGGGTTGGCAGATGCGTGCCCCGTGGAATGACAAAGCAGTTTTCGGCATACCATTGCCGGGATTTTGACGAGAACAGTTCAAAGTCTTCTTCATCGACCCGACGCACCCATGGCAAACGGTCGGCACTGCGGCCGGCGATAAGCAGTCCGTGGTTGCCGGAGGCGTCAACATGGCAGACCGTAAGGCCGCCGACAAGATCTCCGACTTTATGGGCGGCCGCTCGCGACGTTTTTCTGTTTTCCGTTTCCATGAGTTGCCGGCGTAGAAAATCATTCTCTTTTTTCAGAGTGTCGACATTTTCCTGCAGCGCTTTTATTATGGCTTTTGATTCGGTGTCGTGGTTCGTTGCGATCGTGCGTACTCTCATCAGAGCCTCATGAAGTTCCTTTGCGTTCTGAAAGCGGTTTTCAGGCTGTTTCTCAAGGCATTTCATGATAATCGGAACAAGCTCCTCCGGATAGTCGCGTACGTAGGGTGTTTCCGGGTTCATGGCTTCGAAAGCAGCCTTGCGCAGCGGTCCCGGTTGTGCAGGGATCTCATTGAGCTGACGGTCATATATCCGGCTGATGTCGGCCATTGAACCTGACGTTCCCATGACAAACGGCACGTTACCGGTAAACATCTCATACATCAGAATCCCCAGACTGTAGACATCGGATGCGGCAGTGATGTCGCGTCCGTCAAGTTTCTCAGGCGAGGAATATTCATAGGCTCCGTCTGCGCGTGAACTGCTTTTTATGCAGTGTTGGGCCTGGATGGCAAGACCGAAGTCGAGGAGTACGTAGTTTCCGTCGTAGTGACGGCGCATTATGTTGTTGGAATGAAGGTCGTTGTGGTTGACACAGTAGCGCCTTTGCAATTCTTTTTCCTTTTCCGGGGAGATCAGAAAACGGGATCCGTCTTCTGGATCCGTCTCAAGGTCATCCTCGTCGGGATTCATCAGAAAACGGTAGAGATCGGCATGGCAGTAGCCCACGGCGCCTACAATTCCGTCGGCGAATTTCCAGAATTCATCCATCGGAATGAATCGGTGTTTTTTGATGAAATCTGTCAGGGTGTCACCGTCAACAAAATCCATTTCAACCAGCGCACGGTCGTTGATCAGCCGTGGCTGGTAGATGTGGACAATATTGGGATGGCATCCGTTGCTTATCTGCAGCAGCAGACGGCATTCGTTGAGGAAACTCTGATAGGCCTTGTCGTTTTCATCGCAGACAAGCTCGTTTGAGATCTTGATGGCTCGGATATAGCCGAGTTTCTTATGCCTGACTTTATAGACGGTCGCGAAACTTCCTCGACCGATCAACATGAGGCGTTGATATTCTTCTGAAAATGGCATTCGTCAGTCTGTGATTGTGTTGAACCGAAGGACAACTTTGTTTCCGAGACGAATCAGATAGTTGTCATTGAGAGGATGTTTCATGAATGTGTCCATGACTTCATGTTCGTCTCCGTCATAGATTATTTTTGTCGGCGAACCTCCCAGCGGTCGGCATCCCCATTTGCAGGCCTTCAGCATGAAACGGCCATTGCCCGCTGTGATCTCGGCATGAGCCGAGCTGACGCAATTGTTGTTCTGCTGCAGGGTCGCGTCGGGGTCGTTGTCGCGGATCACTATGTCGTTCGGGCGGATAGCACCCGGTTTGTTGGCCATCGGTCCACGGCCGATGAAATATGTCTTTTTGTCTGACGAATCAAGGATATATTTTTCTTTAGCCAGGGAACCGGTCCCTTCGATGATGCTGACAACCGCGCGAAAATGTCGGGCAGGTTTTGGGGCGCTGACAAAAGAGTAGTAGAGAACATCTTCGACGACCGGCATTGCTCCCGCCGGCAGTTGTCCGGAAGTGACGAACTTGATTTCGAGATTTTTGCGTCCGACAGCGGAAAGCATGGCATTGTCGAGTTCAAGTCTCAGTTGTTTTTTGAATGATTCGTCAGCCCAAGCGTAGTGCCGGACGTCGAATTCCTCGCGGTCGACAATTACATTGATGTAAAGCGATTCGAGAAGTCGGGAGTCTGAGCCTGTTGATTCGCGGAATTCGTCAACGAGAAACCGGATTGCTCTGTCGCGTTTGTCGATTGCGTTGTTGAATAGTTCGCGTTCCGTTGTCGGACGATCATCCTCTGCGGAATCAACGGCATCAGGTTGCGGCTGAGACGCCGCAACTGAACCGACGGAGGCAGTGCCGTTTATCACGTCGGCCAGCCGGTTGATTCGAGTTCCGATTTTTTTGAAAAACGATGTCATTGTCTTGAAAGCGTTCAGAGATTAATAAATTTCATATCCGGCGGCGTTGAGGGTCGGGATCACACATTTAGCCATTGTTTCGGCTGCCACGGACGATGTGAAGCCCGGAGTGCGTTCCAGGCGGAGTGCGACAGCAACCGGAGCGTTGAGCTTTTTGCTGTGCATGAAACAGATATACCAGGTGTCGTTGCAATGTTTGTTGCCGCGACGATCGGCTCGCTCCGGAGTTCCTGTCTTTCCTCCGATTGAGGTCTGTTCGCCAGGCCTGTTCGGTAGAGCTCCCCATCGCTGGCTTTCTTTCTGCATGTATTCGCGAAGAATGGAAGCTTCCCTCTCTCCGACTATTTTTATTGGTGCGGCTGCTGGCTGAGCTGATTTCCCGATTTGTTTGACGTAGCGTGTCGGTGAGAGCCGGCCGTTATTGGCTACTATCGATGCCACACGGGCCATTGTCAGCGGAGTTGCTCTAAGCGCGCCTTGTCCCCAAGCGAGAGCCATTTCATTACGGTTCCAGAGACGTCTGACGTCTTTTGTTTGGGGTGGCGGATTTGTGGCTATACGATAGGAATGAAGACCTTCACGTCCTATTTTGTTGAGCAGTGAACTGAACGGTAGTGAGTTGTTGAGTTCGCCTTTATTGAAGAAGTAGGATGTGACGGATGTGCCGTCGCGATCGGTCAGGCGGACGCCGACAGCTTCATAGATTTCATCAAGTCCGGAATATAGATTGCGGTCATGAAGAAGGTGGATGAAATAGTTGTTGGAGGAGTGGACAACCGCTTTCTCCATCGACATGTTTCCTGCAAGGCTGGCGCTGCGTTCAATTTCCTCATCCATTGAAATGAAATATTTCTGACGGGCCGCATCAGTTCCGAGGCCTTTGAATGCGGCCAGCGCGGTGATGATTTTCGCTGTGGAGCCGGGAGCGGTCATGAATGTCATTCCGAGATCGCGTTCGGTCAGAGGTGCATGGTGGGGTATTTTTTCAAAAGGAGCGTCGCCGTAGATCCGGGCGTCGTTCAGTCTGATGATTGAGTCCTGTTCCGGCACCGGATAATTGGCCGATGTCAGGAGGTCGCCGTTGGACGCATTGAGAATTACAACCGATGCCCTGAGTCTGTCAAGGTTGCTCAGCCTGGATGTCGGGAAATAACTTTCGAAATCCTCCTGGATCATTTTCTGCAATTTTGCGTCGACAGTGAGATGAAGGTCGCGTTCTTCTCCACGCCGGCTGTTGAATTCCTTGATCTTAGGGTTGTTGTAGAGCCCGTCTTCGAGAAACGGGAGCAGGCTGACGTAGTTGCGTTCGAGTAGATTCCATGTCTTTTCTTCTGCGGGCATGAATCGGTCGGACCGGAATCGGCCTGAGGTCAACGATACGGGGGTTGTCGGAATCGGCAATCCCCGCAATTCGCCGGCATAGCGTGATTCGGCCATGAAGCCGACCGGATCGGAGTCAAGATAACCAAGCACTTTTTTAGATCCGGCATCGCCGAGCATGAATAGCATATGGTTGCCCATTGAATAGTAGCGCGACTTTCGTTTGTGGGCTTCCTTACGAATGTCTGACGGCTCGATTCCGGCAGCACGAAGCTGTTTGATTGCAGTGCGGAGCGAGTCGGGCGAGCTTGTAGCAAGGAGAAGCCCGTTGGTATCATAGATGTTGCCTGCATGAAGACGGTTCAGCACCATATTTATACGCGGGTTGTACTCAATGACGCGCGCTCCCATTGTGTTGGTGATGTAGGCCGGGCGAATGAGTGTCGCGTCTTTTTGGAAAATCTGGTAATTGGCGAGTGTACATACGATGACTGCCGCTCCCGCCATAAAAAGGATTACACTGGCGGTTATCGGTCCGGTAAAAGTTCTTGCGTATTCGAGCTGGCTTTCCGACGGCCGGATTCGGGATGTGGCAATGACAAAACCGAAAGCGCCGAGGGTTGCGATGAGGCTTGTGCGGCTATAGCTCAGGAATGGAACTGTCACACCTGTCAGCGGCACTATTCCTAACGAACCGAAGACGATCAGAAGAAACTGAACGCCGGTCAGCAGGCCGATTCCCATGGCAAGATACATTGTGAATGGTTGTGCCGCCCGTCGGCCGATCAGCAGCGAACGATGGATAAGAACGATAAAACAGACAACGATCAGCAATGCTCCAGCAAATCCAAGCATCTCTCCGGCAGAAGTGAATGCCATGTCGGTGTGGAACGCCGGAACGACCGACGGCGATCCATTGCCGAGCCCCATGCCTGTCATTCCTCCGGATGCCGCGCTCCAGATGCCCTGGGCAACCTGATCTCCTCCCGGAACATGATTGTTCCATTGGCCTCCCCATGACATTTCGGTCCGGTTTGTGAGTCGTGCGGCCTCCGATTCCGCCCCTAAAGCGTTGAGAACAGGTCCTCCGAGAGCGAAAACTATTATCAGAAGGTTGATGATAATGGCGCTTTCATGGATCTGGCGAGAACATATCCATCCTAAAGCAAGCCATCCGGCAAACCATAATCCGGACGCGATCAAAAGCGTAGGAAGTGAGTTGTTGACAGCCTGAGCGGCGAGCATCATGCCGATGAATGTGAACAGCCCTAAGAGTAACCATGCGAAATCGCGGCGAGCCATTGAGTAGAGAAGTATGAATGTGACAAGAATGACAAGAGCGGGCCCCATGTCGCTGAGAACAAGGAGATATAACATCATGAGGCCTAACATGACCGCTACAATCACGCATACAACTCCGGCCTTGCGTCGGGCAGCCAGTGGAGTCAGTTTTGCTGAAAACGCCTGCAGCAGCATTCCGTTTTCAGCAAAGAAAGCCGCCACGAATATAAGTATAAGGTATTTGCATATCTCGCTTGGCTGGAAGCCTCCGAGATTGACTCTGGCGTCACTTCCTTCAGGCCCGGTTCCGAAAAGGCCCAATGTGATTATCAGCGCAATGGCGCAAACCAGATAGGAGAATCCTGTAGAGAAACTTATGCGGGGGCCACATTCCAGCGAACGTTTTTTCGAGTGTCTGAATATCCGGTCGAGTGGATCGAACGGAACGACTCCGCACTGCAGACGACTTTTGCCTGCAAATAATCTGGTCGGATTTATTGCGGAAACAAGCCCCATGACAATAAGTCCGACGGCGAGAGCCACCGCCATGTTGAACCCGTAGGCTTTGTCGTTCAGTGGATTGGTCATTGCATACATTGCCAGCAGCCCGATGGCTGTAAGCACCATGATTGTCGTTACGAGCAGATAGTCGGTCATGGTTTTCATTTTCCGGTCTCTCGCGGTAAGGAATGCGAAAAACAACAGCCAGGAAACAAGAAATATAGCTCCGCCTTCGACAAGACTGTTTTTGAACTGAGCCGGAGTCCGGACAATGAAAGTCCGGTCGCTCTTGAGCGCCTGATAGGTGAAGAGATCGAAAGGAGTAATGAGGTGTGGCTGCTGGCGGAAATTGAGTGTGAGGCCATCTTTGCCGAGTTGTCCGGTGTAGGTCGTTCCTTTTTCGCGGCCATATTCATATCCGGGAGCGATAGGGACAATGCTGTAGCTATGTCCCGGAGTTAGATGGAAACGTGCCTGTCCGCTGGCATCGGTCACAGCGTAACCAAGTGTTTCGACAACGACAACAGGCTCTTTGCCGTCAGTCTTTCCTTTATTGTTGCCGATGGAATCGATTCGGTGTTCACGCAGCCTGACGGTTATTCCTGATAAAGGTGCGCCGGCAGCTTTTTTTGAATTGCTGATGTTGACGGTGATTGTGGCCGGTCCGTTTCCGAAATCAGAGGAGAGATTTGATTTGCAGGCGTCCAGCCACTCTTCGTCCATTCCAAGATTGTGGTAGTCGGCTTTCACACGCGCTCTTAGTCGTTCTCCTCCATGTGATGAGGCATCTCCGGCGTTGAGTTTGAAGTTAGGGCGGTTGAGTTCTCCGAGATTCCCAGGGATTCCCTCGGATGCGATGTGGCCCGCCAGCCACGAAGAAATATATGCGGCATCGGCTGGATCATCAAGATAGCCTCCGTCAAGGAGCAGGCGGCTGATTGAATCCGGTTGCACAGACTGATCAAGGAGCAAGGTGCGGCCGGATGCGAGGTCACGTTCGACGTCGCTGAAAAGAGCATTATAGTTTGAGAGCATTGCAATGCAGCCGAACACAAACATGATGGCGCAAAACAGATAGCTGACAATGGGAGAGTTTCTTTTCATTACTGATTGTTGTTGCGGGATACGGTTGTCGATGGGTTGTGTACGGTTCTGGCAGAGTCGGTTTTTTGCCGGTAGAGTCTGTTGATGCTGTCTGCGGTCTGTTCGCCGAGACGTTCGGCTTCGGCGATGGTATCAGTGGGATTGTTGACTTGCATTATGATCGAATCCGTTTCTGACTTGGCTTTTTCTGCGGCTTCGATTGCCGCTTGAGCTTGTTGTTCGCCGGTAGTGACACCGATGAAGAATCCGACTGTGCCACCAGCCAGGAAGGTGACCACAGCTGTTATCAGGTATATTTTGAAACGTGTCAGTCGGCTGGATTTGTTGTCTGAATAGTGTTGGGAAGATGTTGCCTGCAACGAAGCATCGGTAGCTTCTGCTGAAATGAGATCGTCGCGGTTGTCTGCCGGAGGAAGTCCGGCAATTCTGTTGCATGGATTTCCGTTGTCTGCCACATCGTTGTTTCCGGATGCGTCCTCGGGAACTGTCAGTTTTGCGATGACAGCCGTTATGTTGTCTTTTCCTCCCGCGTCATTAGCCATGTCTATGAGTCTTGCCACCTCTTCATGCGCGCTTGCGTCGGACGAAAGTACACCGGCGATATCGGCCGAATAGACCATATCGCTGAGCCCGTCGGAACAAAGAAGGAATTGAGTTGAACCGAAAATCGGGAATATGCCTGAGTCGAGGTAGTTTTCATCGTCGGGAGTGTGGAGTATGTCGCCGAGCGAGCGTTCGATGATGTTGCGTTGCGGATGTTTCATGGCCTGATCCTCGGTCAGCATTCCGATCTCTTCGCGGAATCCGACAAGCGAATGGTCATGGCTCAGTTTTGTAAGGCCGCTGCAGGGGCTGTAGCGATAGAGGCGGGAATCTCCTATATGAACCATATAAAGGCGCTTTTCCGAAAGGGAGATGATTGCGGAAGACAACACGCAACCCATGTTTGACCGGTGGGAATCCTGCTTTTTTTGTGCAACAATAGTGTTGTTGGCTTCAGTAACAGCTTGTTTCAGCACTTCGAGGCAGTCGCCTTCGGGGTGGGCGTTGACGAATGAAACTATAACGTCGCGGGCTATGCGCGCAGCCACTTCGCCACCTTCATAGCCCCCGATTCCGTCAATGGCGGCAAGAAGAATGTGGGTGCCGCCACGGATTTCACAGGCAATGAAATTATCTTCGTTGTTGTTTCTGACGCGGCCGGTGTCGGTTGCGCCGTAGAATGTGGCTGTTGCGTTTGATCGGTTCATCGGGGAAGATTTTTGAAGTGAATCACACAGATATACCCGACGAGCAGCAAGAGGATGATTGCGAACAGAATATTCAGCATGGTCGGATTGAATTCAGAGCGTTGGAAATATAGTCTTTAATACACTGGCGACGGGGCTGTCGCCTGGAAACATAACTGAATCTCATCGTCAAGTATGAACGTTGACTTTTTGGGAAGCGGCGTCCATGTATCCGGATCGGGTCGGAGCAGCCGCTGGTTGAGACGGGTAGGGCCGATGGCTGCCAGTTCGAAAGTCCCGGCGGTGGGATTGCGGCGTATTTTTACGTGTGGAGTCAGAATTCTGTCGCTGTTGACACGGACTATCTGCACACCGGAATATCCAGGCATTGAACTGCGTCCCACAATGTGGATTTCATCTGCGGTCATGGCTACTGTATGGATTCGGCGGTCGGCTGCTCCCTCGAGAAATTCGCCGTCCTGCGCCTCAAGGGTGGCATGATGGGCATGGGCGATTCTGGCTGTCGACGGGCTTGGTGTCGGACATTGTGTCCTGACTGTGGACGGGTGTGCCGATGTATTGTGACTTACCCTCTGGACCTGTGGCTTATCAAGAACGAGATTGAGTCTGATTCTGTCTTTTTCGATCAGATCAATTGTTGCAAGAATGTCGGGATTGATGCAGTTCCTGATTGCTTTCAGTGAGTTGACTCCATGGACTGTTGTCACAATGCGCCCACCGGTCTGACTTCTGCTGTCCTCACCTTCGGTTGGCGGAAAGAGCGATGACTGGATCTGGATCAAAGCTCCTTTCTGCATATCGTGTTCAGTCACGCCGTCGAATTCAGCGTCTTCTGGAATCTCGACAAGCTGGAACTGCCAGTATTGTGAATGCGGATTATATGAAGGATAATCGTGTTCGGTCCGTTTGCGGATGAGTTCGACGAGCATTTTTTCGGCACCGCCGGCAATGAATGGCAGGCTGTCGGACATCTCTGAATAGTTTGACGCCTTTACGTATATGACATAAGACGTATGATAGAGAAAGTTGTAATCAGTCGACAGTTTTTTGACCGAAAGCAGGAAGTTTTCTTTCAGAGCGTCGAGTATTTCATTGGCAGTAACTTCAGTGGGCGGAATTTCAAGACGTTGGGCTGCGTTGTCGCCGTGGTCAGTTTCAAGTGGATCCGGAGCAAGAAGTTTTTTGAAGAAATTTCCGATTGACATGGCAAAATCCCGGTTGTTGAGTGATTTCGCAAAGATACAAATTAATTGAATCCTATCAAAAATAACACCTTTAAACGTCGGAATCAACAGGTAATTTTTGTAATTTTGACAAATGGAAAAAGTCTTCTGTAGTGATCAGGAGATTCTTACTGAATCGTTGTATAATCTAAATCGTTTATTATCATCATGCTTCGTTTGAAACTTTTTTTTATCCTTGCGGTTTCCGGTTGCCTCATTTCATTGGCGGAGAGGCCGGAGATGGATCCGGCGCGATTCAATGTCGCCAGTTACAATCTGCGTCAGGCAAACCACAGCGACTCTGTAGCGGGAAACGGCTGGGGCCGGAGATTGCCATGGATAGCGGATCTTGTCAGGTTTCATGATTTTGAGATTTTCGGAACTCAGGAAGGATTCCGGCATCAGCTCGACAGTCTGGTGAAACATATGCCCGGCTACGCTTATACAGGGGTCGGTCGTGAAGACGGTGTTGCCGAAGGAGAGCATTCCGCGATCTTTTACCGCACGGACCTTTTTGAGCTCCTTGACAGTGGCGATTTCTGGCTGTCGGAAACTCCTGATGTTCCTGGACGGCTTGGATGGGATGCAGTCTGTCCGCGCATATGTTCGTGGGGAAAGTTCTATCACTATCCATCCGGACAGGTTTTTGTTTTCATGAATCTCCATATGGATCATGTCGGGAAACAGGCCCGTATAGAAAGCGCCAGACTCGTCAAGAAGCGTATCGCCGAAGTTGCCGGAGGTGCGCCCGCTTTTGTGACCGGAGACTTTAACGTGGACCAGACCCACCAGTCCTATCGGACTATGCTTGGCAACGGAGATATGAATGATTCCTTTGAGGTTGCAGAGGTCAGATATGCACCCAACGGAACGTTCAACGGCTATCATACGGATGGGTTCAGCACATCGCGCATAGATCATGTGTTCATAACCCCTGGTGTAAGGGTCGAACGCTACGGAGTGCTGACGGATACCTACCGCACGGATGATGCTTCCGGCGAGGCGGCTGACCTCCGCGATGCTCCGGGCGAGATCGAATCCAGAACCTTCACTCCCCGCGTTCCGTCGGATCATTATCCGGTGATGATAGTGGCCTCTCTGCCGAAACCGGAAGATCCCGGATCGTTGCGGCGAATCTATGACCGGATCTCGGCATTAGACAAAATGACTGTCTTTAAAAAAGGTGACGGGATTTTTGAGAATATCGGCCTCAAAAACATCAAGGGCGAAGCCGCCGTAGGGCCGAACGCCGGCCAGCGGGCGAAGCTGCTTGAGGCTGTAGCGGCGATTCCATCGGATCTGGTTGTATTCAACAGGGAAGACGATGGACATAACATAAGCCGGTGCTATTTCCGTCCGGTTTCGCCTGACAGCGATGAGGGTGAGGCTCTTGTCGTTGTCGTAGGCCATGGGACGGCTGACACAGTCATTGGATTTGTCCCGAGAATCAAGCGGGCGAAACTCATGTCGTCGCTGAAGTAAGATAAAGGATAACACAGTTTCTTAAATCAGATCTGTACAGAAAACAAAGCATGTCATGACAGCTTTCCCGTCAGGGAGACGTCATGACATGCTTTGTTTTGTCCGGAAGTCAGAATTTGCCTGTCAGGACATTAATGGCGGCCTCGTAGTCAGGTTCGTCTGTGATTTCATTGACGAGGTCGCGATATTTTACGGTTCCGTCAGATCCGATGATAATGACGGCACGGGTGAGCAGTCCGGCCAACGGTCCGTCAACGAGCATCACACCATATTTCTCACCAAACATAGGCGACCGGAATGCGGAAGCCGGAATGACATTCTCAAGCCCTTCGATTGTGCAGAAGCGGGACATGGCGAATGGCAGATCTTCTGACACGCAGACAACCGCGGTGTTGTCGAGATTGCCTGCCATTTCGTTGAAACGGCGTACGCTGCGCGCGCAAACATCAGTGTCAAGGCTCGGAAAAATATTCAACACGATTGTCTTGCCCTTGAAGTCGTCGGAAGATACTGTTGACAGGTCAGCGGCAGTCAGATTGAATTCGGGCGCCTTGGATCCGGCTGCCGGGACTGTTCCGTAGGTGTGGCAGGGGATGCCTTTGAAGTGAACGGTTTCCATAGAAGTTATTATTTCATTTTGATTATCAGTTGTTTTTTGATGATACTGTTGACATTTTACATTCATCTGTACCTGCGATATAAGAGTAATTTTT
>JAIDXA010000259.1 GCA_029058705.1 Paramuribaculum sp.
ATCACCTGTTCAGGCGAGGGGATGCCCATTGTCTCGATGAAGAAACGGTCCCAGTTTACGGTCGGATACATCTCTTTGAGCTGGGCGAATGTGCGGGGATTGTACATTGCGGGAATGTTGCGGCTTTCTTCGCGGGTCCATGTCGAATCGGCCAGGAGGGTCTCGATCTTCATGACGTTTTTCATGATGCGCTGGGCATCTTTCTTTTTGTAGCCGGCATTCATCATCTGTTTGACTATCAGCTTCTGGTAGGCTTCACGCACTTCTTTGTTGCGCTTGTCGTTTTTCAGATAATAGTCACGGTCGCCCAGTCCGAGACCTGCTCCGCTGACATACATTGCATAGACATTTGAGTTTGCAAGGTCTTCCTGAGGGCCGGCTCCGAAGAAGGGGCTGCCGTAGTTGGTGTGCATCCAGAGGAACAGGTCTTCCATTCCTTCGTGGGGCGTCTGCTCGATTTTTTTCAGGTCGGCTTGGATCGGGGCCGCGCCTTCGCGGTTGCGGCGCACTGAGTCCATTGCCTGATTGTAGATTGTTGAAACCTTGAATGCGACTGTTCCCGGCTGTGGGTTGGTCGAGGCGAGATTAAGCACTATGTTTTTCACGCGCTGTTCCGACGTGTCGGAAAGAACGTCGAATTTTCCGTAGCGGGAGTGTTCGGGAGTCAGCGGATTTGCTTTCTGCCACTTGGAGTTGACGTGGCGGTAGAAGTCGGTTCCGGCCGGGATCGAGTTGTCGATCTGTGCCGGATCTAAGCTTTTGAGGTGTTCCTGAGCCGAAAGGCTGTTGGCTGAGAGGCCGACGGCGACGGCAAGGAAAATTTTTGAAAGGTTCATGATTATCTTGTTTCTATGTTGGTTTCTTTTTTTGGGGAGGGTAGGGCGGAACTGCCTTTCCGGACAGTTATTTGCGGGCCGTGTACAGGGTGCATGTGCCGAACGTCATCGGGTAAAACCGTGGATCCCTGAAGCCGGCTTCGGTCAGAAGCCGGGTCATCCGGCTGCCCTGCGGAACGGCTGCGATCGATTCCGGCAGATAGCTGTAGGCTCTGACATCTTTCGAAACAATGCGTCCCATCAGGGGAATTACGCATCGGGTGTAGAGATGGTAGAACGGGCGGATCAACGGTGATGTAGGTGTCGAAAGCTCGACCACGGCGATCATGCCGCCACGTTTTGTCACGCGTGCCATCTCTTCCAGGCCTTTCGAAAGCTGCTGGAAATTTCTCACGCCGTAGGCAACCGTGACAAGCCCCATCGAGGCGTCGGCAACCGGGAGTGCGAGGCAATCGGCTTTCTTTAGCTCAACGCGTTGGGAAAGGCCGGCCTCCGCCACTTTCGCGCGCCCTTTGGCAAGCATCCCTTCCGAAAGGTCGATGCCGATGATGTTGACGTGTGAAGCCATACGGGCAAGGCTGATGGCTACGTCGGCGGTGCCGGTGGCCACGTCAAGCCATGGCCCGTCGGGCGACACATTATTAATATGTGTCAAGGCGCGGCGCAGCCATTTCCTGTGAAGCCCGAACGACATTGCCCGGTTCATGAAATCATAAGCCGGGGCGATGTTGTCGAACATTTCTTCGACCTGTTCGGTCTTCGAGCCGTTTCCGGTTCCGTAGGGAGTTATGTTTTCGCAGTTCAATTGAGCCTCTTTAAAGTGAGAGATTTTTCAGGCAGTCAAGAACGTTGACGGCGATTCTGTCGGTGAGGTCGCTTTCGTCGGCCTTGACAAACGGCTGGCCGGTTACCTGTTCAAACAATTCGATGTAGCGGTCCGAAATGCTTTCTACGATTTCCGGAGTCATTTCCGGCACCTTCTGGCCGGGCTGTCCCATGAATCCGTTTTCAATCAGCCACTGGCGGACGAATTCTTTGCTCAGCTGGCGCTGCGGCTCGCCTTTTTCGAACCGTTCCTCATAGCCTTCGGCATAGAAATAGCGCGACGAGTCGGGAGTGTGGATCTCGTCAATCAGATAGACTTTGCCGTTGTGTTTGCCGAATTCATATTTGGTGTCGACGAGTATAAGGCCCTTTTCGGCAGCCATCTGCTGTCCGCGGGCAAAGAGCTGACGTGTGTAACGCTCCATTTCGGCGTAGTCTTCGGCGCTGACGATGCCCTGGGCGATAATCTCCTCTTTGGAGATGTTTTCGTCGTGTCCGGCGTCGGCTTTGGTGGTCGGGGTGATGATGGGCTCGGGGAATGCCTGGTTCTCACGCATCCCTTCCGGCAGTCTGACTCCGCACAGCTCACGGCATCCGGCCTGATATTCACGCCAGGCGCTGCCGGTCAGGTAGCCGCGGATGATCATTTCAACGCGGAATCCTTCACATCGGACACCTACCGAAACCATGGGGTCGGGCGTTGCAAGTTTCCAGTTCGGAACAATGTCTGATGTCGCGTCGAGAAAATATGTGGCAATCTGGTTGAGGACCTGTCCCTTATAGGGAATGCCTTCGGGAAGCACGACGTCGAACGCCGAGATGCGGTCCGTTGCAATCATAACGAGGGTATCGGTGCCGATCGAATAGACGTCGCGTACTTTTCCGTGATAGACTTCGGTTTGACCGGGGAAATTGTAGTCAGTGTTGACCAATGCTTTAGCCATGTCTCAGTAGGTTTTGGTTAAGTTGATAAAATCCAATGCAAAATTAGCGAAAAAATCTTGGTCAGGCTATTTTTTAATGCTAAGAAATTTTCCGATTGATTGAAATTGTTTTAAAAACACCGGTCGCCCTGTTGTCATGATGCGCAAAAAATGTTAATCCGGCCTCCTGCCGTTAACGTTGTTGGTTCTTTTGCTTAAATTTGCATTTTAAAACAGAAAATCCCATAGAGAAATGAAAATAGGTGTAATCGTCGCGATGGAGAAGGAACTTCAGCTCCTGTTGCCTCTGCTTGAAAAATATGATACTAAGACAATTCATGGGTTTACGTTCCATTCCGGAACCCTTGGCAATGCCTCGATAACGGCGATGAAATGCGGCATAGGGAAAGTCAACGCCGCCCTCGGAACGGCTACATTGATCGATGCCTTCTCTCCGGAGTTGATAATCAACACCGGAGTGGCCGGCGGAACCGGCGGAAATGCCGGCATTCTCGACAGCGTTGTCGGATCGCGTATCGCCTACCATGATGTCTGGTGCGGTCCCGGAACGGAATGGGGCGATGCCGCAGGTTGTCCGCGTTTCTTCCACACGACCGACCGTGTCAGCTCGCTTGCATGTCTTCATGAGGGAGACACGATCAAGCACGGCCTTGTATGCTCAGGCGATATATTTGTTTCCGACCCGGCAGTTGTCGACCATATCCGGAATCTCTATCCCGACGTCGATGCTGTCGACATGGAATCGGCGGCTATTGCTCAGGTCTGCTATCTGCGCGACGTTCCGTTCGCCTGCATAAGAGTGATTTCAGACACTCCGGGGGCCGACGACAACATCGCCCAGTATGAGAATTTCTGGGAAGAAGCACCACGGCACACATTCGACACTCTAAGGATAGTTATTGAAGAACTGACACAGAAATGAAAAAAATAGCCAGCTTCACTGTCGACCATCTGCGCTTGCTCCGCGGAGTCTATGTTTCCCGGCGTGATGTCACTCCATCGGGCGATGTGCTGACAACATTTGATGTACGCATGACCGAGCCGAACCGTCAGGCTCCTCTCAGCGGGGCTGCCATCCATGCAATGGAACATCTGGCGGCCACATTCCTTCGCAATCATCCCGAATGGGGGCCGCGTGTCATCTACTGGGGGCCTATGGGTTGCCTTACCGGAAATTATCTGATAGTCTGTGGCGATTATGAGCCTTCCGACATATTGCCGTTGCTTCGCGAGACATTCGCTTTCGTTTCACGTTTTGACGGCGACATACCGGGCGCCACGCCCCGCGACTGCGGCAACTTTTCGTTCATGGATCTCGAAGCCGCCCGTCAGGCCGCCCGCCGCTATCTCGAAGAGGTCATTTCCGATCCCGAACCTGAAAATATTGCCTATCCCGAGTGAAGGATCTTAATGTCATAAAAGGTAAATTCTATCTTCGGAAAATCATTGCTGAGGGTGAGCATGAGAACCAGGATTTCAAGTTCTCGATCTCCGATGCCCGTAAGATCGCCCGTTCCATATCCGCTTTTGCCAACAACTCAGGCGGACGCCTGCTGATCGGAGTGAAAGACAATGGAGTCATTGCCGGAGTGCGCAACGAAGAGGATGTCTACGTGGTCGAGCAGGCGGCACAGCTCTACTGCCGTCCTGAACAGAAAATCCGCTTCACTGCGATCAAGGCCGACGACGGTGCCATAGTGATCCGTGTCGACATCGATCCTGCCGACGAACGGCCTGTGCTGGTTTCAGAACCCGACGGCACATGGCGCGCCTATTATCGGGTCGCCGATGAAAACATCGCAGCCTCGCCGCTGATGGTCCGTGCCTGGCGTCGAAAGTCCGACGGCACACCGACGCTCTTCTCTCTTTCCGATGCGGAGCAGAAGCTTATCCGCGCTTTGGAAGAGCGGGACGCGCTGGAGGTCGATGACATAATGCGCGGCTGCATGATGTCGCGCCGCCTTGCCGAAGAGATGATCATCCGTCTTTATGCCATGTCTGTGATTGATTTCCGTTTCATCGACCGCCGGTTCTGTATCGTGGCGGCTAATCCGGCAGAGCAATGACCCGGCCGTCAATAGCCGTTGTAATGGCTGCATATAACGCAGCTCCAACTGTGGCGCGTGCCATTGATTCGATTCTTGCGCAGAACTTCGACAGCATGAGGCTCGTCATTGTCGACGACGGCTCGACCGACGCTACTCCGGATATCGTCAGGCGCTATGTCGAGTCCGATTCCCGTATCATTCTCCGTCGGCTGCCCTGCAATCAGGGGAAGGCAGCCGCGCTTATCGTCGGTTTCAAATCGGTCGATGCCCGTTATTTCATCTGTTGCGATGCCGACGATGTTTTCGTGGAGGGCGCGTTTGCGCATCTCTATTCGAAAGCGTGCGGGTGCGACGCCGATATCGTGGCCGGGGCCATGCGCGAGATCAGAGGTGACAGAACCCGACTGGTCGCTCCGCGCGCCGGAATCACCTCTCTTGACGACATGCCGCTCGACACCGTCCACTTCTCTCTATGCAACAAGTTGATCCGTAGCTCGATAATCCATGGCAACGCAATGCCTTTCGAGGGAATTGACCGTTGGGAGGATCTCGGAGTCGTTGCCCGGGCGGTCGCCTGTTCGTCCAGGCTGGAGTTCTCAGACCGGCCTGTCTACGATTACTATCTTACCCCCGGAGTGGCATCGTTGTCGAGAAGTTCGAAACAGCTTGTGCTTTCCGACCGGCTGGAAATGACCCGTCGGCTTCTGGAATGGTTTGGAAAAAATGACCTCGACGCCAGATTTTCCGTATTTCTTGACCATTTGAAATTCTGTGCGAAAGTCAGATATGCCCGGACTCCACGGCGCGACCTTCGCAAATGGGCCGCAACATATCCCGAAATCAATCGAAAAATACTCCGACTGCGCCACATTCCGTTGGTCTACCGCCTGTTGTTCTACACAGCCGGACTTTTGCTCCCGTCGCGCTCCCGTTGCAATCGCTGAGTTTTTTCTGATAATGATGAAAAAAAATATGTTATAGTGTTTCGCAATTGATGGCAAATTGCTAATTTCGCAACGATAAAACGCGCGGGCGTCGCAGTGCTTTCAGCTTCCATCCCCCTTGCGGACGATGGGGCTGTTTGAAATTCAAATGATTAATTAGCATAATAATATAC
>JAIDXA010000026.1 GCA_029058705.1 Paramuribaculum sp.
CAATGGAAACAACCAATATAATCGATTTACGCCGATTCTGGCGCGCCGTCAAACAGCTGAAATGGATCTACATGCTGTCAGCTATCGTCTTTGTATCAACTGCAGTCTGGTATGCCGGTCTAAGCATGCCCAAGCATTCCATCGTCGGCGAAATGCTTATCGGCGAGGAGTCGATGTCGGACGGCGGAGCGCTTGCTTCAGCCAAAGGGAGTGCCGGCGGAATGAGCCAGATGCTCAAAACCTTTTCTGTAGGCGGGTTCGGTGGAGCAGCTGTTGACAATGAAGTGCTTGTACTGGGGAGTCACGATGTAATGCTGCGTACAGTAAAAGCCCTGAATCTAAACAGGTTCTATATCGGGAAGGATAATTCGGGAAAGAAAGCCCAGTTGTGGAGAGAGAGCCCGGTTCTGATTGAAGCTCCGGCTGAATATTTCGACACCCTTTCAACAAGTTTCAGAATCAACATTCAGCTTTTACCAGGAGGCAAGGCTGACGTCACTGCAACCAAAGGATTCTTCAAGAAAAAGATAGCCGAAGCTTCCAACATCAGCCTGCCGGCATTGTTCAAGACCCCCTGCGGCAATGTGCAGATTCTCCGTGGTGAAAACTTCGATTCATCGCCATACAAAAACATATCGGTTTCAGTCTACGGCAATGATCTGGCTGCAATCAGCCTTAGAGAAAAACTCGACATCGATGTCATGACAAAATTAAGCGACGTCATAGAGATTGACCTCGATTATCCCAATGGGGAGTTAGGGAAAGCCATTGTCAATGGTGTCATGGCGGAATACAATGCAAAACGACTTGACCGGATTCATGAAACAGCAGTCGGATCGATCAGATATTACGACGAACGTATTTCCGAAACGCTTAAACAACTTGATTCCGCCGAACAGAAGGTTGCCGATTTCCAGCTGAACAATTCAATGTCGGCAATAGAAGCTGAGGCCAAGCTCATTTCCGGCCTAAAGACTGAAGGCCAGGCAAAACTTATTGCGGCACAGCATACAGTCGACTATTATACTACTGTTTTAAAATCCCTCAACAGCAGCCTTGATTCTGACATTCTTGTTCCGGTCATTGAGTCGATGGGCGACTCGACGATCATGCGATACAACAATCTAATTCTACAACGCCGCAATCTGCGCCGCTCGGCAACTGAAAACAACGAAACAATGATGCACCTCAACGAGGACATCTCCACTCTTGCAAGCCTGATACGCAGCAACGCCGATATGTTTATCGAAAAGGCCCGAAACGAGCTGAGCATTGAGGCCAACATAACCGGAATGGCAGCAAACCGCCTGAGCCAATACCCACGCATGGAGTTGTGCTACATGACACTTGCCCGAGACAAAGAGTTTCAGAACAACCTGTATCTCTTTCTGGTCCAAGCAAGAGAGAACGCTGTGCTTAAACTTTACACAGACACCGATCTCGGCTATGTATTCCAGCCGGCATATGAAACAAAACCCGGACTTCCGATAAAAACGATAATGATGGTGATCGCTGCATTAATCGCAGCTGTCGCCGGCACAACCATGCTTGCCTTGATCCTGATGATCCGTAGCCAACAGACAAAGCTACCGATGGATGTCGCGTTCATGGGCATTGATTCACGAGCCATAAACACAGAAGGAAATCCTGAACAGGCTGCAAGAATGAGAACCATGCTTTTGACCGATCCAGAGACACGCGTAATCTACACCGCCAATTTCTGCCCGTCTGACATTGCCGTCGCATCACTCATCAGCTCGTTTGAATCGGCCGGATTATCTGTTTCGGAAGTCACTGCCGAAACCAACAGCATGCTACTTTCTCCGGAAATGGCTGAAATCATAAGAACCTCAGCCGAAACAAACCGCTTCACAATTGTCCGTCTGCCACAGCCCGAGGATGTATTCATGCTTGAAAACGCGATTGACAGCAAAGACGCAGTCCTTCTGCTTTGCATACCGGCCTCAATGAAGCGCAAAACCCTTAAACAAATACTAAAAGGACAGACGTCGAACAAAATTTTCACTTTTATCGTTAATTAAACCGCTTAACTATTTTTTCGATATTTTTTAAATCGCATACTAAACAGAGGTGATTTAACGTTAAAAAAGAAAACATTGATGGTTTGCCACTTCAGGCAACAAACATCCAGAATAAGATATGAAAAATACGGTTCAAGGCAGTCTGATAACCACTTTCCGCTGTAACGCCAAATGTAACATGTGTAACATCTGGAAGTTCCCTACCGCGCCAAAGGAGGAGATCGACGCCGAATATTATAAGAAACTGCCACCCGGCCTGCGCATCAACATCACCGGCGGGGAGGCTACCATACGCAAGGATATCGACCGCATTTTCGAGATTCTTTATCCGAAATCATCGCTGCTCGAGCTGAGCACCAACGGTTTCAACACTGAAAAGATTGTCGAGCTTGCCAACAAATATCCAAATATACTTATCCGCGTCAGTGTCGAGGGACTGCCAAAGATCAACGATTCGAAACGCGGAATGACCGACGGGTTCGATCATGCGCTCAGAACGATGCTCGAGCTCAAGAAGACGAAGTGCAGGAATATCGGTTTTTCCGTTGTCATTTCTCCGGACAATTACAAGGATCTGGTGCATCTGTATGAACTGTGTGTAGCGCTTGATGTCGAACTCGGAAATTCGACGGTCCATAATTCATGGTATTTCCATAAAGACGACAATCAGATCGAGAGTGCCGAGGCACTTGCCCAGCATGAGTTGTTTGTCAAGGCTCTTCTGACATCGAAGCGCCGCGGCCTGAAAAAGAAGCTCAAGGACTACGGCCGTGCGTTTTTCAACCGTTCGATCCACCGCCGCCTGCGTGGCGACGAGAGCGGCTATCGTCCGGCATGCGGCGCGCTGACCGATTTCTTTTTCATCGATCCATGGGGAAACGTTTCGCCCTGCAACGGTTCGGGCGAAGAGTGGATTCTCGGTAACATCAAGGAGCAGAGTTTCGAGGAGATCATGGCTTCCGACAAAGCCAAAGCGGCTCTGGAGAAAGTCAAGGCCTGCAAGCGTAACTGCGCGTTCATTGTCACTGAGCGGCACGACATGAAACGACGCCCGTGGATTCCGATCAAATGGATCCTCAAGAACAAATGGCGCATTTACCGAGGGAAGGATATCTGCTGGGACTGACCCGTCCAAAGCCGTGCCGCCAGGGATGACTCCGGCATTGATTGATTTTTAACGATTAACCCCATCTGTTGCGGAAGTCGCGTCGATCCACGCGCGCTTCCCCAAGTCAAACCTAAGAAACTGTTTAAATTTACTACGAAAAAAATGTTATAAATCATTCTTGTGGGTTCATTGAGGTCTTTTATGGTTGTT
>JAIDXA010000260.1 GCA_029058705.1 Paramuribaculum sp.
ATCCGTAATGTTCAAAGTCTCGTTAGCATTATGGTCGGTAATAAGAATCCCGATATTCTTTGATTTCAGCTTGTGGACAACCGATTGTATATCCTCGACAGCGATGGGGTCGACTCCGGCAAACGGCTCGTCAAGCATTATGAATCTGGGATTAATCGCAAGGCAACGGGCAATCTCAGTACGTCTGCGTTCTCCTCCGGAAAGGCGGTCGCCGTAATTTTTCCTTACCTTCTGAAGCGAGAATTCCTCTATCAATGTCTCAAGTTTCTCTTTCTGTTCCGCCTTATTCAGCGGAGTCATCTCAAGAACAGCCCTGATATTATCCTCAACTGTCATTTTTCGGAAAACAGATGCTTCCTGAGCCAGATATCCGATACCGTTCTGCGCCCGGCGGTAGACCGGGAATTTGGTAATATCTTTGTCGTTAAGAAAAATCTTGCCTTCGTTAGGGGTAATCAGTCCAACGGTCATATAGAAAGTGGTTGTCTTCCCGGCGCCGTTAGGCCCCAGCAAACCGACAATCTCTCCTTGAGTCACATTGATCGACACATGGTTGACAACCGTACGACGTCCGTATTTTTTCACAAGGTTATCCGTACGCAGAACCATTTTCCCATCCTCTCCGCCGGAAACACCAGAACTGACATTCTCCATTTCCTGATTCTCACCAAGCGGCATTTCAAGAGGATGGCGTATTAAATCTTGCTCAATGTCAATCATTTCATTATCCATACAACAGGCATTCGGATTAATTCACATTTGCCAATATGCGTTCTTTGCGCAGCCGCGCCTCGATGTAATCTGTCAGAAGGTTAATCGCAACCACATTACTGCCGCCCTGCGGCACAATAAGGTCTGCAAAACGCTTCGACGGTTCGATATACATGTTATGCATAGGCTTGAGAACACCCTCATAGCGAGAGAGAACTACTTCCGGGGTACGCCCCCGCTCCACACAATCTCTCGCGATAACCCGGATAAGGCGGTCATCAGCATCGGCGTCAACAAATACCTTCACGTCAAGCATCTTCCTCAAATCCGGATCGTTAAGCACAAGTATACCCTCAACGATAACGACGTCGCGCGGTTCAACCCTGACCGTTTCCGGCTGGCGGGTACATGTCAGATATGAATATGTCGGCATTTCAATCGTCCGGCCTTCCTTGAGTTCCTTAAGATGCTGTTCAAGGAGCGTCCATTCTATAGCCGCAGGCTCATCGAAATTAATTTTGCCACGCTCCTCTACTGGAACATGACTTGAATCCTTATAGTATGAATCCTGAGGCAACACAGCCACCTCTCCCGCAGGAAGACTGTTGATTATCTTATTCACAACAGTGGTTTTACCCGATCCGGTTCCTCCGGCAATTCCTATGATCAACATATTTTCTGTTCAGTTTTGTTATCACACCCGAACTTGAATGTCCGGTTTCTTAGTTGCTACAAAGTTAGTTTTTTTTGATTGAAAAAAGAAATCTAAGCAGTCATAAATTACATTTTCGAATCGTACATGTTTTTTTTGCTTGATTTTTTGTAGCTTTGCAGTGCAATAACCTTCGACTTATTCCTCAACGCAACACTATTCCTATGAAATATATCGGTGCACATGTATCAACCCAGAACGGCGTCAGTTCCGCTCCACTAAACGCTCACAACATAGGAGCCAAAGCCTTTGCGCTCTTCACCCGCAACCCGTCGCGATGGCACAGCAAACCAATCCCACAGAAAGAAGCCGACTCTTTCAAAGAACGCTGTGAGAAATACGGTTACAACACAAATGTCATCCTTCCCCATGACAGCTATCTGATCAACCTTGGATCACCTGACCCGGAGGGTCTTGACAAATCAAGAGCGGCATTTCTCGATGAAATGCAGCGCTGCGAGCAACTGGGGCTCAGCCTGCTCAATTTCCATCCCGGCTCGCATCTCAAAAAAATCGAAATCGACGCCTGCCTCGACCGCATAGCCGAATCAATCAATCTGACACTCGACAAGACAAAAGGCGTCAAGGCCGTTGTCGAGAACACTGCCGGACAAGGATCCAACCTTGGCTTTTCATTCGAACAGATTGCCCGGATAATCGACGGCGTCCATGACAAGGCGAGGATCGGCGTATGTATCGACACCTGCCACGCATACGCCGCCGGATACGACCTCGCGACGACCGACGGCTATACAGCGATGTGGAAGGAATTCGACAACATAATCGGCTTCAGCTACCTGAGCGGAATGCACATCAATGATTCAAAAAAAGGACTTGGCTCACATGTCGACCGCCACGAGTCGCTCGGGTCAGGCATGATAGGCAAAGAGTTTTTCAAGCTGATGATGAACGATCCTCGGCTCGATTCAATCCCACTGATCCTCGAAACGCCAAACGAAACGATCTGGGCCGAGGAAATAGCGTGGCTGTATTCGCTGACTGACAAATAGCAGCGCCGGCATATCAACACAGCAAAGCGGGATCAACCTCATTCGAATGACGATTGATCCCGCTTTGTTTCAGTTATCGGTCAACCCAGATGGAAGTCAGTTGACAGCGAGCGTTCCGTTTTCAGCAGCTTTGATCATATTCTCATCAGCCGAGATATAAATTTCAACGCGACGATTCTGCGCGCGACCTTCGGCAGTGTCATTTGACGCAACGTAATCCTGCATCGGAAGCCCTTGAGCTGTTATACGGTTTGAGGAAACACCGCTATTCACAAGGAATGTGCGCACCGCATCTGCACGACCGGTTGAAACTTTTTCGTTAACAGCAAGCGTACCGGTATTGTCGGTGAAGCCGTAGATCTGCACATTTGTCTGAGGATTATTTATCAGCGAACTTGCAAAACCCGTCAGATCCTTACGCGCGTTTGCGCTCAGTGTAGTGCCATTCGTCGGGAACAGAATGCCACCGTTAAATGTCACCTTGATTGCCTGAAGTCCATTCTGGTCTGTCACCGTGGACACCTCAGCAGAATTTGCAAGCTGTTCTTCAAGCTCCTTTTTCTGTTTGTCCATCTTGCGGCCTATGAGAGCGCCTGCACCTGCGCCGACTGCAGCTCCGACGCCGGCTCCGATAGCCGCACCTTTGCCACCTCCGATCAAGGCGCCAAGCCCCGCGCCAAGCGCAGTGCCGCCGCCTCCACCAATAAGAGCGCCCTTACCAGTGTTATTCATACTGCCGCAACCTGACGAAGCGAACAATGAAAGCGCCAACGCGCCAACAATAAAAATTCTTGATTTTTTCATTTTGGTCATGTTTAAGTTTTATATCGGAATAAGATGTTTGTCAACTCTTCCAGAAAATCGCTAATCCGAAATAGCGACACCTGTTATTAATTTAATACAACTATTCTTAGCTTATGTTCGGACAAACCGGGTCTTTATCGGCCCGACAATGCACTATTGGAGCATTTTTAAGTTGTCGTTTACAAATTTATTACTAATTTTGCAAATATCAAAATATGCATAAATAATGAATAACGAGCGACGATTCCACTTCTCCGCCTCAGGGCCGACATCGACCCTCATATATCATCTGGGAGCCTTACTCGCAGTAACAGCCTGGGGCGTTGCTTTCATCAACACGAAAGTTCTCCTCCAAAACGGGCTGAGCGCCGTAGAAATCTATATTTATAGATTTATTATTGCATATTTATTAGTTTTGCTGATTTGCCCGCGCCCCTTTTTCAGCCGGTCACTTTCTGACGAACTGAAATTCATGTTGTGCGGAATCTGCGGTAATTCCGTTTATTTCATAGCAGAAAACACTGCCGTGAAATACACTCTTGTCACAAATGTGTCTTTGATTGTAACCCTGTCTCCGATAATCACCGCCATCATCATAGGGCTTATCTATAAAAGCCAACGCCCGGGCCGAGGGTTCATGACCGGATCGACCATTGCGTTCTCAGGTGTTGCCTGCGTGATATTCAACAGCAGCTTCGTCATGAAGATCAACCCCCTGGGAGACTTCTTAGCCCTCCTTTCAGCAATATGCTGGTCCATCTATTCGATTCTGCTAAAACCGCTGAATACAGAATATAATGTCTGGTTCATCACTCGAAAAACATTCTTCTACGGACTTCTCACCTCGCTTCCTTTTCTTGCCGTCGAACCAACCTTGCTTCCAGTTGAAAGACTTCTTGAACCGGCAATTATAGGAAACCTCTGTTTCCTTGGCATCATATGCTCCCTTCTGGCCTACCTGCTATGGGCGCAAGCTGTCAAAAAGCTCGGAGTAATGAGCACTGGAAACTATCTGTATATAAGTCCGATTGTCACGCTTGCAGCTTCGTATCTCTTTCTGGGCGAACAGATTTCAGCGGTAGGCTACACGGGGTGCGCGCTAATTCTGGCAGGAGTCATCCTCAGCGAAAAGCTCAATTCGCGCTGGCATCGTTCGTAGCCTCCGATTCCGCCAGAAACTCCACCTCCTCAACAATCTGACGGGCCGGTCCAGCCGTCAGGGCAGACATCCGGCCAATTTCAAGGCGCGCAACCGCACCGGACTCAGCCGGACGTGTGTAAACATAATGCCATAATATGCGCATGGCGCAGTAACGGCACATTTCCCTTTCATCTCCAGCGAGGCGCAACGACAATTCCCACGCAAATGGCAAATGACGCAACAGACGATGACACAACACATCGGCCACTTCGGGCGACGGACATTCTCCACACATTCCCACAGCCTCGTCAATTCCGATGTCCGAAGGCGTCATCAGCATAGGTGCGATCAGCATGCTTTCGCGCGTTGATGTGTTTGCCCACAACGATCGTCCCAAATCAGAATTGAAGCCCACCACTGCGGCTATTTCAACTATCTGAGGCAAATTAAGTCCGAAAATTATGCGGAATGGTGAACCCGCCTTGCGCAACGTATCTGCTATTACTCCATTGCGCATCGCGAAAAATTTGCGCTTAATCTGCTGCATCTCATTAAATTCAGTCATAGTCCAATTGTTTATAGCCGGTTCAGGCGGCAATTTCCGACAAAATTAGACATATCCCGCGATATTTCAAAACCGGCCGCACCGACTTCTTTGTGAATCGGACACTCCTCAATAGTAATATTATAAGGTGTTATAAGTTGCATAATTGGTAATATCTCGTTAATTTTGCAGAACAAATTTGTCAGCAAAACCTTTTTCAGATGATTCTACACCATATGAAGCATTATATGTTCGGTGCATTTCTGTTTGCCGCATCATCCATCCTCGCATCCGGTCTGACCGAGCTACCGGTCAAAACAGTCAATGGCATCAGCTACCATTACTACACCGTAAAGCAACACGAAACGCTTTACGCCCTAAGTAAGCGCTTCAATATCAGCGAAACCGACATTCTGTCGTTCAACCCTTCCGCCGCCGACGGCCTTAAGACCGGGCAGGACATCCTATTGGGAAGAGCTTCAAAAAAAGCGGATGCCGCCAACCCTGACACATATGTTGTCAAAAAAAGCGATACCGCCTACGGTATTTCCAAACGTTTCAATATGACGCTTGAAGAATTCTATGCGCTCAATCCAGCCACACGCGATGGAGTGAAAGAAGGACAAACGATTGTTTTGAAAAATGACCGTAGAACAGCAGCCAAAGCTGTCGAGAACGACAAAAACAACAATACTGCAACAACAGGAAATCCGAAACGGGTCACGCATGTAATCGCCGAGCATGAAACCCTCTACCAGATAGCCCGTGACAATAATGTGGCATTGGCCGATCTGCTTGGTGCAAATCCGGGGCTTGACGCCGCACGCTATTCTGCCGGAACGGAAATAATCATCCCCGTTTCTGCCAAATCAACTCATACACCAGCCTCGGCTTCAACATCCTATACCGTCAAAGCGGGCGACACATTCTATGGCATTGCGACCCGCCATGGGATCGATTTGCCACAGCTCTATGCCGCCAATCCCGGAATTGACATTCTTAAAGAAGGAATGACCATAACGCTGCCTCAAAGCTGCGACGAATCCGCCGCTCCAATAGCCGAAGCAGCCCCCCCCACAGAAAAAAAGCCGATCAACATTGCCGTTGTCCTGCCTTTTCAGATTGAGCAGAAAGGCAAACACAACAAATCGATGACCGAATTTTATCGTGGATTCCTTATGGCGGTGGACTCACTGCGCACGTTCGGAAATCCCATCCACATCCAGACCTATGACACAAAAGGCACTCCCGAGGGGCTTCAGGAAATCCTTGATAAGCCCGACCTGAAAAATGCACAGGCGATCATCGGCCCCGACAATGCAGAACAGCTCAGTTCAATCAACGCATTCGGCCTTGAAAACAAAATATATGTGTTAAACATCTTCAACAACAGAGATTCGGCATACCTCACCAATCCTTATGCAATTCAGGCAGCGGTACCGCGGGAACTGATGTATGATCGCGCTGCAAACTCATTCATAACCTCTTTTGATGACTTCATGCCGGTGTTTATCGTCAGCTCTGACGGTCGCCGCGACAAAGTAGAGTTCATTGATGTGATGAAAGAGAAACTCAATGCGGCAGGCAAATCGTATAAGGAAATCAACTATAACGGGACTCTTGCTCTCGAAACACTTGCCGCCGCCCTGCCCTCAGACAAAAAAATCGCCTTCCTTCCCGGTTCGTCAAACAAAGAGGAGTTCGACAGATTCGCAACCGCCCTTCAGGCCTACAAGGATACCCGGGATTTCAAAAACGAAGTCATTGTCTGGGGCTATCCCGAATGGCTCGCAAACCGCCAGGCCTATCCCAGGATGCATGATCTTGACTGCTATGTCTATTCGCGCAATAATCTTCCGGAAAAATATGAAACCGAAAGCGTCAACCACCTTTACGACACATGGTTTGGCCCACACATGCTTCAGAATTATCCTCAACGCGCCTATATGGGTTTAGACGCAGGCATGTTTTTGTTGAAGAATCTTCAGGCAAACGGCGGTGATTTTTCCGGATTCAGCCCTTATGTGCCAACACTCGTCATGCCTATTTCACTCAAAAAAGTCAATGGCGGAGGTTTCTGCAACAACGAACTGCTGCTCATCAACCTCGCCCCTGGCGAAACAATCAGCAAACGCTCAATCTAACCAGCACCTGTCCGAATAATAATGTCATTGATCCGTCTCATCTCGTTTTTATTGCCTGTTTTCTGTCTTTTCGCTCCAGTAAACGCACAGAGGGCCTATGATCCACATTTTGCAATCGGAGCGAAAGGCGGTGTCACGTTCAGTTCAATGGCATTCACTCCATCTATCGAGCAATCGCTCATTCAGGGAGTTTCATTCGGCGCAGTTGCGCGCTATACAGAAGAACGCTTTTTCGGACTTGTTGCAGAATTAAATATAGAGCAGCGCGGATGGAAAGAGACATTTGACGAAACAGAATTCGAGTTTCAGCGCCGTCTGACATACATCCAGCTCCCAGTCATGACCCACATTTATTTCGGAAGCGACAAATTCCGCGGATTCATCAATCTCGGACCATCGGTCGGATATCTCATTTCTGAAAATTCCTCAGCGAACTTCGACTACCACAATCCGGCTGCAGTTGTCGGATTTCCCATAGCGAACCGACATGTCAACCAGATGACCATGGAGGTTAAAAACAGGTTCGACTATGGAATCTGTGCCGGAGGAGGGATTGAACTTACATTAAAGAAAAAACATTCGATTCTGCTTGAAGGACGCTATTACTACGGATTGGGGAACATTTTCCCAGCCAAGAAAAAAGACGAGTTCTCGGCATCAAGAGGTACGTCGATACAGGTTGCCGTCGGCTATCTGTTTCACATAAAATAATTTTTATCAGAATCTGATATCTCCGCGGGCATTCAGAATCTTGAAAAGGAGACCATGGAGTAGATCATATTCATTCTGGCGGCTTCCAATTCCCTTGATATTCGCGTCAAACACACGGATGGCGGCAATAATCTCTATTGTCTGATAGGCATTATAGTTACGCATGCCCATTGTGAAACGCGACAGTTGTTTATCCCATTTCAACCCGAGAGCAGCCATCAGCGACGACGGAGATTTGTCGCGCGTGAACTGAGC
The DNA here is from genome assembly GCA_029058705.1 of Paramuribaculum sp. Lineage (GTDB taxonomy): Bacteria > Bacteroidota > Bacteroidia > Bacteroidales > Muribaculaceae > Paramuribaculum. The sequence goes on from JAIDXA010000260.1 coordinate 8,033, forward strand.
CGTCAGCAACTGGGCAAAATAAGAAAAGATGTTTGATGCGGTACGCGCTGTCGGACAATTCTTGGGATTCCTGCGGAAATAGGCCAGAATTCTGAAAACCTTTGCGGAATCCCTCGCGGCAATAGCATCGACAAGTTCGAAATCATTATAATCCTTGCTGACGCCGATATTCACCTCAATGGCCTCCGGTGTCACCATCGCCCCCTGACCGAGAACCATCGCGAGTTTATTGATTTCGTTATATATCTTCGCAACATCAGTTCCGAGATAATCGCATAGCATCGCCAGCCCTTTAGCTTCTATATTAAGACCTTTCGAACGAACCAGATTGGTGATCAGCGCATCGACATTCCAGCCAACCGGTTTTTTCGACTCAAAGACAACCGCATTGTATTTTTTCGCTGCTGCGAGAAGATCTTTTCCTTTTGCTTTTTCTCCCCGGAAACAAATCACAAGAACGGTCGTCGGGGTTGCGGTCGCAACATATGCATGAAGTTTGTTTATCTCATCGGCGCGTGCAGCCTGCGCTTCCTTGACAATGACAATCTGCCGATCAGACATCATCGGGTAGCGGCGGCAAGCATTTATTATTGTCTCCGCTTTGACCTCAGGAGCATATAAGACGGATAAATTGAAATCGCGCTCGCCTTCAGGAATGACCGATTCGAATGCTTTGACAAGTTCATCAGTAAAAAAGCCCTCTTCACCGTGGATAATAT
>JAIDXA010000261.1 GCA_029058705.1 Paramuribaculum sp.
TTTTATTGAAAATCAGAGAAATGAATGAGAAAATCACCCTTTCCCATTCAGACTTCCCCCGCTATAAAATAACAGGTTTTTCGGAAGCACAAGACTTTTTTAAATGAAAGAGCCGTGCACCACACAAAAGTTTTTTAATTACTGTTTTGCATTTTTCATTTTTTTAATATACATTTGCAAAAACATCTATTACCCTATAATGCATTATAACCCATGAAAAAACAAATCCTGACATTTGCCTTATGCATATGTGCATTTTTGACATCGATGGCATCCCACAGATCTGTGTCAATCACTCAGGCTGGTTCTCTTTCCCGTGCAATCAACAGCAGTGAGGTCAGGGCTCTCGACTCCCTGACTGTTGCCGGTCCGATGAACCTCAGCGACCTCCGCGTCGCCTGGGACGGAGCCTATTATGGGTCGCTCAAATTCCTCGACATCTCGAAAGCTTCGTTCGAAGACAACAAAATACCCGATTACGCATTCTTTGATGCAGATATACAGAAGGGCGAACACGCATTTCTTGACATCAATGAAATTGTGCTGCCTTCGAATCTCGAAGCAATCGGAGCATATTCGTTCCGCAACACTATGGTGACAAAAATGAAACTTCCGGCATCACTCAAAACCCTCGGCGAAGGATCATTCTACACATGCAACCTCGCCTATGAAAACCGTGGCGACAGCTTCTCATTCCCCGAGGGTATCGAAGAGATTCCGGACTATTGTTTCTACGGTGCGTTCTCTGCTTCGGAATTACGGCTTCCCTCAACAATCAGACGCATCGGGGAGGCAGCTTTCAGCGGCACTTTTCTGAAAAAAGTGGTATTTCCTCCCGAAATGGAAGCGATTGCCGACAAAGCATTCTTTTCAACCTCACTCGAAGAAGTTGAATTCACCGGCAACTGTCAGAGTCTCGGCGAACAGATTTTCAACGACTCTCCAATGCTCAAATCGATCTCACTGCCCGACAACGCCGCCACCATCCCGTCATATTTCCTCAACGGATCAGCAATCAGGACTCTTGAAATTCCCGAAGCGGTCAGGGTTATCAAAAAATATGCCTTTGGACTCAACGGGCTTCTCGAAGATGTAGTCCTCCACGAAGGCATCGAGGAGATCGACGACAACGCGTTCTACAATTCTGGAAAAATCAACATGATCATACTCCCATCGACTCTGCAAAGAGTCGGAAGTCATTCATTCAAGACTCCCGACGTCTATTGCAGTGCTGTAGTTCCGCCGGCATGCGCTGACAACTTCAACGACAAATCGTTCACCCTCTACGTTCTTCCCGGACTCAAGAGCGTCTATGAATCCGCTCCCGGATGGTCTGCCGCAGATGAAATTATTGAGATAGCTGCCGAACAGTTTCCCGTTGCCGGAATCAAGACAATCGACGCTGCCGCCGAAACTTAAATCACAGTAACTTCCGCCGAGGGAGGAATCCTCGTCAACTCGCTAAAGAACGGACCAGTCAGCTTCTCGGTCTATTCAACTGACGGAACTCTGATCCACAAAGCTGCAGCCAATCCGGAATCTGAAGTGAGACTCCCCGCCGGCATCTACATTGTCGCGACTGCCGATGACGCTGTGAAAGTTGCCGTCAGATAAACCCTGCCTACCACTGCCGCGTTTATCCTTAAAACACGTTCTCAACATGAATCTCAACGGACGACGCCGCAGCTCAAACGTCGAAGACCGACGCGGCATAAGTGGCAAAGCCGCTGGCGGCGGTATAATAGCATTGATAATCGGAGGCATTGTCTACATGCTCTCCGGAGGCAGTCTCACGGACTATATCGGCCAGAACGCCGGGCAACTGCTCCAGAACGCTCCGCCTCTGCAACATACCGCGGCTTCTGCTGCCGATGATGAAGACCTTGCAGCATTCTCCGCCCAGATTCTTGCCGGAACAGAAGACGTATGGTCTGAGATATTCCGCCGGAACGGGCTGACATACACCCCTCCTACCCTTGTCCTCTACAACGGCTCCGTCAGCACAGCCTGCGGAACAGGGACATCAGCCATGGGGCCGTTCTACTGTTCTGCCGATGAAAAGCTATATATCGACCTCGACTTCTTCAGAAACATGCGGCGCGACATCGGCGCCGACGGAGATTTCGCCTACGCCTACGTAATAGGCCATGAAGTCGGCCACCACGTGCAGCACCTGCTCGGAACTCTTGATCAGGCCCATGACCGCATGAGCCGCATGACTCAGACCGACGCCAACCGCGAAAGCGTCCGCATCGAACTCCAGGCCGACTACCTCGCCGGTGTTTGGGCGCGCTACGACAACCGTATGTTCGGCTCGCTCGAGCCCGGCGACATCGACGAAGCCCTCGATGCCGCCATAAAAATAGGCGACGACTACCTCCAGAAAAAAGCACGCGGATCTGTTGCTCCGGAGGCTTTCACCCACGGCACTTCCGCCCAGCGGCGGCGATGGCTCAAAGCCGGACTCGACTCCGGAACCCTATTTGGAGGCGACACCTTCTCAATTCCATATTCATCCCTTTGAGAGGATGAAAGTTAAAAGCAAACATACTTTGAAACATTCGAAAAAGGACGGGGAAGCTGAGTCGAGACTCAGCTTCCCCGTCCTTTTTCGAATGTTTCTTATCAGTCTTTACTTTCCGCCGGCCTGCGGAA
>JAIDXA010000262.1 GCA_029058705.1 Paramuribaculum sp.
TACCGGTCATGCCGGCAAGCTTGTGATACATGCGGAAGTAGTTCTGGAGTGTGATGGTGGCGAACGTCTGTGTGGCGGCTTCCACCTTGACGCCCTCTTTGGCTTCGATTGCCTGATGAAGGCCATCGGAATAACGGCGGCCTTCCATGATGCGGCCTGTCTGTTCGTCAACGATTTTGATTTTGTTGTCGTCGATGACATATTCGACATCTTTTTCGAAGAGGGTGTAGGCTTTCAGCAGCTGTGTGACGGTGTGGACGCGTTCGGCCTTTACGGCGTAGTTCTGCATCAGTTCGTCTTTTTTGCGGGCGCGTTCTGCGGCATCGGTGATTGTCTCGGCTTCCGAGAGCTGGGCGGCGATGTCGGGGAGAACGAAGAATGTCGGGTCGGCCTGAGTCCCTGTCAGGGCGTCGATGCCTTTGTCGGTCAGTTCGACACTGCGGTTTTTCTCATCGATGACGAAGTAGAGGGGTTCTGTCGCTTTGGGCATCTCACGCGAGTTGTCCTGAAGATAATAGGCCTCTGTTTCGAGAAGGATATTTTTCATTCCTTCCTGGCTTAGGAAGCGGATGAGAGGCGAGTTCTTGGGCAGACCTTTGAATGCGCGGAACAGCAGGAGTGCGCCTTCTTTGCGCACTTCCTTGTCGTCGCTTGCGAGTTTGGTCTTGGCGTCGGCGAGAATCTGGTTGACGAGTTTCCGCTGGGCCTGGACGACTTTTTCGACGTTAGGACGGTATTCATTGAAAAGCTGGTCGTCGCCTCGGGGCACAGGTCCCGATATGATCAGAGGGGTTCGCGCGTCGTCGATAAGCACGGAGTCGACCTCGTCGACGATCGCGTAATAATGTTTGCGCTGCACCATGTCGTCGGGCGACATTGCCATGTTGTCGCGCAGGTAGTCGAAGCCGAATTCATTGTTGGTCCCGAAAGTGATGTCGCAGTTGTATGCCGCGCGTCGCTGGGGGGTGTTCGGCTGGTGTTTGTCGATGCAGTCTACTGTGGAGCCGTGGAACATGTAGAGCGGCCCCATCCATTCCGAGTCACGTTTCGAGAGGTAGTCGTTGACGGTCACTACGTGAACGCCTTTGCCAGAGAGCGAGCGCAGGAACACCGGGAGTGTCGCAACGAGGGTCTTTCCTTCACCGGTTGCCATTTCTGCGATTTTCCCCTGATGGAGAACCACGCCTCCGATCAACTGTACGTGATAGTGGATCATGTCCCATGTCAGGAGGTTTCCGCCGGCGGTCCATTGGTTTTTGTAGATCGCTTTGTCGCCTTCGATTGTGACGAAGTCGCGTCCTTGAGCGGCAAACTCGCGGTCAAGATCAGTGGCGGTTACCTCGATTGTCGGATTTTTTGCGAATCGTGCGGCTGTTTCGCGAAGAGTCGCGAAGACAATGGGCAGATGTTCGTCGAGTTTCTGCTCGATTATGTCGAGCACGTTCTTTTCGTGGCGGTCGATTTCGTCCCAGACCGGCTGGCGTTTGTCGATCGGCAGGCTTTCGATTTCGATGCGCTTCTGTGCGGCTGCTTCTTCATCGGCGGTGACGGCTTGACGGATATCGGCTCGCACGGCATCGATTTTTGCGCGGAGCTCGTCGGGGGTAAGGTTTTGAAGTTCTGCGCTCAGAGCTTCGATTTTATCTACTATCGGCTTGATTTCGCGCAAGTCGCGGTCTGACTTGTTGCCGAAAATTTTACTTAGAAATGATGTTACTGACATTTATGTTTATGTTCTTACGTTTTTATTAATCAGGATTGTGGTGTGCCGGTTGCATATGCCAGACACTAAACTTATTGCAAAGATAGTGAATCTGTGTGAATAAGTCTTTATCGAGGAGTGATTTTTTGGCCGGATCTGCAGTGGTTTCGGATCAGGCTTTCGGAGTGTCGAAATGGACATCCATCTGCGGGAAGGGGAAGTTGAGGCCAAAAGAGGGGAGAGTTGTATAGATCCGTTCGTTGACATCGAAGAATACGCCCCAGTAGTCGGCAGATTTAACCCATGCACGCACCGAAAGGTTCACACTCGAGTCGGCAAGTTCTGCAAGAAACACCTGGGGAGTGTGGTCTATTTTCGGGGCGAGTGGCGTAATGTCGATCGACGGAGTCTCTATTGCTGCGGAATCGAGCTGTTTTTTGCTGTGGTGGAAAAGCCTGTGGACCCATGACTTTTTTCTGCCGTGGGCTCTGATGGCGTTTTCTGTTGCAATTTCGTCGGCTTTTATCTCCTCGTCGGTTTTCGGAGGCGCGTTTCTGATGATTCTTGAGTCGGCTTTTAGGATTTCGAGAATGACTTTGCGGGCGCGTTCGACGTCGTCGCCGTATGAGATGCCGACCGTCCAGTCTATGCGGCGGTATTCTTCACGGCTCCAGTTGTTTATCGAGCCTGTCGATAGCGGCCCGTTGGGAACGATGATCGATTTGTTGTCGGGGGTTGTGATTATTGTCGAGAAAATCTGGATTTCCTTGACAACGCCGGCATAGCCCTGGGCTTCGATGTAGTCTCCGACCTTATAGGGCTTGAGCAGTAGGATCAGTACTCCGCCGGCAAAGTTCTGGAGCGTTCCGCTCAAAGCCATACCGATGGCCACACCTGCCGATGCAAAAATGGCTATGAATGAAGTTGTGTTGATGCCGAGGATTCCAATGACGGTCACTACCAGAATGAAGTAGAGGACCATGTTGACCAGCGACAGGACAAATGTTGTCAGCGACTTGTCGACGTGGCGGCGCAGGAGAATGTTGGCGGTTACGGTGTAGAGTTTCCGGATAATATATTTACCGGCGTAGAACACGAGTATTGCGACGGCAAGATGGATCGCGAAGTCGACAAGTGTTGTCGCTATGCGGCTGATCAGGTCGTCAAATGAAACTGCCTTAAGCATTCCGATGGCTTCTTCTTTATTGGGCGCCACGGTGTCGGCCTGTGCTTCGGGAAGTCCGGGCAGCGGTATTTGTGATAATAGCATGTGTATGGATCGGAGGAGGGGATGGTGGTTTGTAATGAAGTTGCCGTTAACGGGCTACAACATCGCGATACCACGCGAGTTCGTCGTAGCCGAGGGCCGACGAGGGATAGGAGTCGGACAGGATGTGACATCCGAGTCCATTGAAATTGTCGGCCGGAAGCATGAAAACGCTTGATGTGGAGTGGCTTTCGGTGACGGTGTTGCGAAAAGCCGCTTCCCACTCGCGGGCGAGTGGCGGGTCGTCTTCGGTCATGGCGCGGAAGTAGTGGGCCATGTCGAAGATTCCTGTGTCGAGGACTCCGTTGCGGAAATACCGCACAGGAGTGTAGGACTGCGGCGGTGCGTGTTTCATTGCCATGCGGCTGACTGTCGCAAGGCGTTCGAGGCCTTCGGTCGATATAAGTGAGATCGAACATCCGTAGGTGTAGGTCAGCGGATAGGTGCTGAATGTATTTCTGATCGCCTGTGAAAGATTGGCTTTGGGGGCGAAGAAACAGCCGATATTGAGATCATAGGGCATTCCGTCGACCCCGAGTTCGGTCGGGGAGGCGGCTATGAATGGAGTGAGATGCCGCAATTCGTAGGCAACTTCCACGGTTGCCATGTGGCAGCAGTCGAAATAGATGAAATCGAAGCGGTTGCCTTCAAGGGCTGTTGCCATCGAGGTTATTTTCATTTTCAATGGCTGGGAGTTTCCGTCGGCTCCGAATGACAGGGGGGCGATCGGCGACCCGTAGCCCAGAGTGCCGGATGGCTCGTTTTGCCAGCCGGTTGCGTGACTCCAGAATATAATTCCGTAGGAGTCGGCTTCGGCTATCGATTTCACATCGTCGACAACCTCTCTAAGCCGTCGGGGATCGGCTGAGGAAACGGTTGTGTCGTAGGTCTTGAGCGTAAGCTCCGGATTGGACGGACTGATTTCGAACAGACGCGGCGCTTCGGTTTTCGACTGTATGTAGACAAGCAGACGGCCATTGCCTATGTCGGCTGCAGCACGTTTCATTTCGGCGATATCGGATCCGGCATAGTCTGACAGGTTGTTGTTTGCAAGCATATAGACGAGGACGGCGCGGTTTGCCGTTTCTGCCTGCGGAGATTTGTCGTCGCAACTTGTAAGGGAAACAAGAAGCGACAGAGTCAGAATTGTTAGAAGCGGACGAATCGGTATGTTTGACATAAATCAGTTGATTGGGCGGGTTTGACCCGGATTGCCTGCGGAGAGAGACCATGAAAATGGACAGTCGCCGCGCGGACGGTTGCAAAGTTAAGAAAATTTGTGCGTAACGGCAAGTTTCCTGTGTGTCAGGGCGCCTGAGCGGGATGGACCGGTGGGTGAAAGCGAAGTTAAAAAAGCGAAATAATCTGATTTAGTAGAGCTGTTTCAATAGTTTTTTTTAACTTTGTGAAAAATCTAACAATACCATAATATATTACAATGATCAACTCTAAACCTTATGTGATCGGCATTGACATGGGTGGCACCAATACGGTTTTCGGCATTGTCGACGCCCGTGGAGTAGTGCTTGCCAGCAATTCGATCAAAACCCGCAAGCATTCCAATTTCAACGATTACATTGACGAACTCTCATTTGAACTCAACCGACTGATCGCTTCAATCGACGCTCAGGAAAAGATTTTCGGTATCGGTGTCGGTGCTCCCAACGCCAACTATTTTACCGGAAAGATTGAAGATGGAGTGAATCTGCCCTGGCCCACTCCGATACCTTTCGCGCAGCTTCTGTCGGACAAAATGAAGCTTCCCGTTGCGATAACCAACGATGCAAATGCGGCGGCTATCGGCGAGATGACCTACGGGGCCGCACGCGGACTTAAAGATTTCATCATGATCACCCTCGGCACTGGCGTCGGCAGCGGTATCGTTGTCAATGGTCAGCTTGTCTACGGTCACGACGGTTTTGCCGGTGAGCTGGGACATGTCATTGTCAAGCGCAATAACGGACGTCTGTGTGGATGCGGACGGACCGGCTGTCTCGAGACCTATTGCTCGGCGACTGGAGTTGCCCGCACAGCGCGTGAATATCTCGAAATGAGCGACACCCCTTCGCTTCTTCGCGAATTGCCGATCGATGAGATCACATCGAAAGATGTCTATGACGCGGCAATTGCCGGCGATAAACTCGCCAAAGCGGTCTTTGATTACACCGGACAGGTTCTCGGTGAGGCTCTGGCTGATTTCACTGTGTTCACGTCGCCTGAGGCATTTGTTATTTTCGGTGGACTGGCGAAGGCCGGCGATCTTATACTTAAGCCGATCCGTGAGTCTATGGAAAAAAACATGCTTTCGATATGGAAAGGTAAAGTGCAGGTTATTCTCAGCGAATTGAAAGAAGCAGACGCGGCCGTGCTCGGTGCAAGTGCTCTGGGATGGGAAGCCAAGCCGATGGCAGCTCCCGAAGCAACCATCGCCCCGGAAGCAACTGCAACAGTCTGATCGCTTTTATTTCCGACGGTTAAAAGAACCTTTTATTATACAGCGGCGTGTCATGAAAGCATGATGCGCCGCTGATGTGTCGGCGGCCTGGAAGCAGTCAGTTTGCATGTTCGGGTCGAATTGAGTAAATTTGCGCCATAAAAAACGAATAAACCAAACGAAACATAAGGAAATGGAACGTAAAGTAAGAGTGAGATTCGCCCCGTCGCCGACGGGACCGCTCCATATCGGCGGTGTGCGCACCGCTTTGTATAATTATCTGTTCGCCCGTCAGCATGGCGGCGATATGATTCTCCGCATCGAGGACACCGACTCCAACCGGTTTGTGCCTGGTGCGGAAGATTATATCAACGAAGCTCTCGCCTGGCTCGGCATCGGAATCGACGAGGGTGTCCGCGAGGGCGGCAGCTACGGTCCATACAAGCAGAGCGAACGCCGCGACATCTATCGCCAGCATGTTGACAAGCTGCTCGAGGCAGGTAAAGCCTACATCGCCTTCGATACGCCTGAGGAGCTGGAAAACGCCCGTAAGAACGTTGCCAATTTCCAATATGACGCTTCGACGCGCGGCTCAATGCGCAACTCGCTCTCGATGCCGGCCGACGAAGTGGCACGTCTGATCGATGCAGGAGAGAAATATGTTGTCCGTTTCAAGATCGAGCCGGGCCGCGATGTCGTTGTCAACGACCTGATCCGCGGAAAAGTGACGATCAATTCATCGATTCTCGACGACAAGGTTCTCTACAAGAGTGCCGATGACCTGCCCACCTATCACCTTGCAAACATTGTCGACGACCATCTGATGGAGGTGAGCCATGTGATCCGAGGGGAGGAATGGCTTCCTTCCGCACCGCTTCATGTGTTGCTCTACGAAGCGTTCGGATGGGCCGACACGATGCCTGAATTCGTTCATCTTCCGCTGCTGCTTAAGCCCGACGGCAAGGGCAAGCTGTCGAAACGCGACGGCGACCGTCTCGGATTTCCCGTGTTCCCGCTCGAGTGGCACGATCCGAAGAGCGGAGAAATTTCGTCGGGCTACCGCGAACGCGGCTATCTGCCTGAAGCTGTGGTCAACTTCCTGGCTCTGCTCGGCTGGAATCCGGGCGACGATACCGAGATCATGTCGATGGACGAACTGATTTCCAAATTCTCGCTTGACCATTGCTCGCGCGCCGGCGCCCGTTTCGATTTCGAAAAAGGGAAATGGTTCAATCACAAATATCTCCAGATGGTTTCTGCCGAGCAGCTCACCCTTATGTTCAAGCCTGTCATGGAGGCCAACGGCTGCGATCCGTCGGCATTTTCCGACGACTACATCACGCGTGCGATCGCTATGGTCAAGGATCGTGCCAACTTCGTCAGCGATCTCTGGGAACAGGCCCGTTTCTTCTTCATCGGGCCGACCGACTATGAGGCTAAAGCTGTCAGGAAGCGCTGGAGCGCGGAGATGCCTCGTATCATGCAAGAGCTTGTCGAGGTACTGAAAAGTCTGCCCGACTTCTCGTCGGCAGCCGCAGAGCCTGTTGTTCTCGACTGGATCAAGTCGAAAGGCTATCATCTCGGAAATGTCATGAATGCATTCCGTCTGACTGTTGTCGGCGAGTGTAAGGGTCCCCATATGTTCGACATCACCGAACTCATGGGGCTTGATGAGACAGTGCGCCGCATCCTGGCCGGCGTCGAGCGCATCCCGACTCCGGAAGCGTAACGCCGGAATATTTTAGGAATAAATCAGCGGGGTGTCTGAATTCGTGGATTCAGACACCCCGCTTTAAGGTTTATGTGATTGTTATTTTTTGCGGATCCAGGAGGGGAGGCGGAAGACTCCGATTGCGAGATAGACATAGTAGGTCAGGAGTCGCCATAGGATTGCGATCACGAGGATCATGGAGGCATCGGCGATCAGGTCGCCGTAGTAGCTTGTGAAGAGCCATTCGCTCAGTCCGCTGCCTCCGGGGGTCGGGCTTATTGTCAGGAGTGTCCAGACAACAAACTGCCGGGCGAAGACGATTGCCTGCGGGGCTGCGGCTGCGAATCCCCAGAAGAGTGCGTTGACAACGAGATAGCGGCATGTCCAGGAGAATGCTGTTGCGGTCAATCCTTCAAGCCACCACGCGGCACTGCGCCGGCGCAGATCGCGACCGGCGTTAATCATTGTCGAGCCGGTTTCGTTTGCCTGTGTTTCCCATCTGCGGAGCGGTCTGAACCGGAATATACGGGAGATCAGACGTGCGATACGGCGGGGATAGACGAGCGCGCCGAGAAACAGGATGAGTGTGACGGCGCATACGCCGCCATAGACTATCCAGAAGGCGAGCCGGACTCCGGTGGAGAAATTGCCTGGGTCGAATCCGAAGATGTTGTTTATGGGTAAGAGCAGGAATATGACCGGGCATGCGATGACGATGAACAGTTCGTCGAACATCAGCAGGATCATGGTGATTATTGTAGCGTGGCCGAGCGGGATGCCTTGTCGGCTGAGGTAGATCATGCTGAGGGTAGAGCCTCCGGCTGTTGTAGGGGTTATGGCGGAGGTGAATTCACACTGCATGGTGACTTTCAGTGATTTCCGCCATGATAGCTTGCGGTCGGTCAGAACGCGGAAGCGCCACATCATGCCAAATTCGCGTCCGGCGACACATGCTATGGCGAGCGCGATCGAGATGAAGGTTGTCGGATTCCAGGGGATGGCGCGCCATTGCTCGATGCTGAACTCCCGCGAGAGCAGCCATACGACGACAGCCACGCCGATGAAAACCGGAATCAGTGTTTTCAGGACGAGGCTGTTGATGTTGTTCATTGAAAAAACTTGTGGTGGGCCGGACGATTATTCGGTCGTGGCCGGTTCGTTTTTAGCGGGTTCCTGCTTTTCAGGAGTGGCTTTGTCGGGGTCGCTGACAGCCGGGCTGTCGGCCGGTACAGAGGGCGTCGGCTGAGCTGGCTCGGCTTTTTCCGCGTCAGGTTTTGAGAATGTTGAGTCGGCGTTCTGTTTTGTGCCCTTGTCTTTGTTTGTTTTGTCGGACTGGTTGGAGCCGCCTGCGCCGGAGTAGGTTCCTTTGCCGATGTTGATCTGGGGGATCGAGTAGCCCTCGTCTTCGTTGACTTTCCGGTCGCGGTCGGATGGGTTGACGATGATGGGGGTGCCGGGCGAAACAAACTTGACGAGTTCGAGGATCTGTTCGTTCTGGATTCGGATGCATCCGTGGCTGCAGCGTTTTCCGGGGGAGTGGCGTGCGGAAGTTCCGTGGATTCCGACCTGTGAGGTCACAGGCGTTTTCAGACGGATGAAGCGCGGTCCGAACTGTCCGCGTGCGGGAGAGGTGTAACCGTCGTCGTTGGTGTAGAGCCAGTCGGTCGAGTTGTAGATTCCTTCGGCGGAGAAAAATCCTTCGGGCGTGCGGTTGTCGCGTCGTTTGTGCTTTGTGCCGAAGTGGCGCGAGCAGGCCATGAGGTAGCATTTTTTCTCGCGGCCGTATTTGTCATATAGAATGACGTTCATCGATTGTTTGTCAACGATTATAAAGTAGTCTTTCCTGTTGCGGAGAAGTCGGCGGGCATAGTCGAGGTTCTGTTCGAGGATCGATGGAATTATTCCTGATTGATATGCGTCCCAGTGTCCGGAGTTTTTCATATAATCCAATGTTGTCTGAGCCGAGGCGAGGGAGTCGAGTCTGTTGTCGTCGACAGTGGCCGGGGCGGCGGTGACCGTGTCGGGAAGAGCCTGTGCGGTGTCCATTGACGTGGTCACGGAATCAGCATTGACGGTGATCGAACCGGAGTCGGATGTTGAATTGCCGCATGACATCAATAGCATGGGGATGGTCAGCAGCGATAATAAGGTGTGTCGCATAAGAAATAATGAGTGCAATGTTGGAATAATAATTTAGGTGTGCGTGGTTCTTTAAATAGTGTGATTGGTCATGGCAGTCTGCATTCGACGGTATACGATTGTGCAGATCCTGATTTTTCTGCAAAGATAGTGATTTTTATGTTATGGTGGTGTCCGGAGCGGGAATTTCTTCAGAAACTGAAGTCATCTTCACTCCGGTTTCTTGATATGCGGTTTTATTCTGTTTTAAGCCGGAAGTCGAGCAGGTCGGGATCGAAGCGGATCGCACGGTTACTGAACAGCCGGTCCATCTGGCCGTCGGTTATCAGGTTCGCGGGGGTTCCTTCGGTCATTTTGTGCTCTGGCAGAACAAGCCACAGGCGGGACGCTATCGACATGGCGTCGGCAATGTCGTGGGTGGAAATAAGCATGGCTATGTTTCTTTCGACAGCGAGTCTGTGGAGCAGTGCTGAGATTTCAAGACGTGAAGCGACGTCGAGAAATGATGTGGGCTCGTCGAGCAGCATTATCGGTGTCTGTTGGGCGATTGCTCTGGCTATCATTGATTTCTGGCGTTCGCCGTCGGAAAGCGTTGCGAGAAATCTGTCGGCCATGTCGCTGATTCCGACGGCTTCCATGGCGTTGTCGACGGCTTCATTGTCGGATGGGGAGAGCCGCCCGAAGAATCCGGTGTGTGGCTGTCGGCCGAGTGCGACTGTTTCTCTGACGGTAAGGGCGCCCGCAAGGGTGCGTTCGGTGTAGACGGCGCTGACGGTTTTGGCCAGTTCCTTGCGCGGTATCTGGGCGAGAGGCCTGCCTGCGACCGAGATCTGACCTGAGAGTGGAGGCTGTAGTCCGGCAATTGTGCGAAGCAGGGTGCTTTTTCCTGCACCGTTGGCTCCGAGCAGGCAAGTGACCTCGCCGGCATAGAGGGTCAGGGTCGCATCGGTTATTACGGGGATTTCCTTTCGTCGGTTGCGGTAGCCTGCCGAGAGTCCGATAGTCTGCAACTGGGGTTGGCTGGTCATGAGAAATAGTATAGGCGTTTTCGGAACAGAATCGTGTAGATTATCACCGGAACGCCAATGATAGGCGTGATCGCATTGATCGGAATCAGCCCCGACGCAGATGGGAGTGCCGAGATGAATGCGCAGAGAAGTCCGACTGCGGCTCCGGTCAAAGCGGTTGCCGGAAGGAGTATGGAGTGGTTCGATGTGTGCAAGGCAATTCTTGCGATGTGCGGCACGATCAGTCCTATGAAACCGATAGGGCCGCAAAATGCGGTTACGAATGCTGTCAGAACGCCTGATATGATTAAAAGTCTGCGTCGGAGTGAGTCTATGCCGACACCGAGACTCTCGGCATAGCGGGCGCCGAGCAGCAGGGCGTTGAGCGGCTTGACAAACAGCATCGAAAGACCGATGACCGGAAGTGTAAGCGATGCGAACACTGATGTTCGGCCAAGTGATGACCCGCTGAAGTTGCCAAGTCCCCAGATGACGTAGGAATGGACTCCTTCCTGGGTTGCAAAGAAGTTCAGCAGCGAAATTGCCGATGATGCGAAATAGCCTACGAGGACACCGACGATGAGGATCATGACGCCGGAGTGGATCAGACGTGCAAACAACAACAGCAGCAGCATGACAGCGAAACTGCCGGCTAATGCTCCTATGATCGAACCGGCATATTGGTTCCATCCGGCACCGAGCAAGCTTCCTCCGGCAAGCATGACGACAGCCACGCCAAGCGATGCTCCGGTGGAGATTCCAAGGATTGACGGTCCGGCGAGCGGATTGTCGAAACTGGTCTGGAGAAGAAGCCCGGCAATGGATAGCGCGGCTCCGGCAACCGCTGCTGTAATCAACATGGGCAACCGTGTCTCGAGGACGATGACTCGCCATGTCTCGCGTTCGAGCTCCCCTCCGGACAATGAGGCCCATATCTGATCAAGCGGGATGTCGACAGAACCGGTTGTCAGGCATCCGGCGGCCAGCAGCAGCGATGATATCGTCAGAATCCACATGACGGAGATCTGCCGCCGGTGTCTTGTCTGCGATGTGTTCGGGCTTCTTGAAGGCATATTGGTTATTTGTGCTGGTTTTTGCGTCGGCGGTCGTTGTTTATCTTGATGACGGTTACGATTGTCGCACAGACCGATGTGATGGCATTCGTGATGACAAGGGGGATGTTTCCGATCAATAGTCCCTGGGCCACGAAAAAAATGCTTCCCAGTCCCATGGACAGGAATGTCGGAAGTGCAATTCCATCGGTCTCGCGGGTTCGGATGGTGTAGATCGCTTGTGGAAGGTAGCCGGCGATCATGCAGATCGCGGCGGCATATCCGACGATGTCGATGATTATGTGGGATGCCATATAGGTTGTCTGTATAAAAAAATGTTGGCCGCATTCTGCGGCATGTGTTATTGCAAAGTTACTCCTAAAAATTGTAATGACAAACCCGCGGAGGGGATAATCTATGCCGCTGATCACGGCTCTTTCATTTAAAAAAGTCTTGTACTTCCGAAAATCCTGTTATTTTATAGCGGGGGAAGTCTGAACGGG
>JAIDXA010000263.1 GCA_029058705.1 Paramuribaculum sp.
GAACAGAGGCCGCAATGACTGGATATGTAAATTTGAGTTTGTTCACTTTTTGGCAGTGGGATCAATCCCAAGGTTATAGAATATGAACGAATAGCAGTCGGCGTTCTCATCGATCACTTTGCTCATCGGTTTGCCGCCACCGTGGCCGGCATTGGAGTCTATGCGTATCAGTTTCGGGGCGTTGCCTGTATTTGCTTCCTGAAGCGCTGCCGCATATTTGAACGAATGGGCAGGCACAACCCGGTCGTCGTGGTCGGCTGTGGTCACGAGTATTGCCGGGTAGGTGGTGCCGTCATTTTTTATAGTGTGGAGCGGCGAGTAGCCCAAAAGATAATCGGCCATTGCCTTTGAATCTGCGCTTGTTCCATAGTCGGATGCCCAGTTCCAGCCGATTGTGAAAAGATGATACCGCATCATGTCCATGACTCCGACTTTCGGGATTGCTACTTTGAAAAGGTCGGGACGCATGTTGACAGTGGCGCCTACAAGCAGGCCGCCGTTGCTGCCCCCTTCGATGACCATTTTTTCAGGAGATGTCCATCCTTCCTTGATAAGAAATTCGGCTGCAGATATGAAATCGTTGAAAACATTGAGCTTGTTTTGTTTTGTGCCTGCACGATGCCAGGATTCGCCATATTCTCCACCTCCCCGCAGGTTTGCCACAGCGTAGATGCCGCCGTTTTCAAGCCACAGCAGACGGCTGGCGGCAAATGACGGCGGGAGCGATATGTTGAAGCCGCCATAGCCGTAAAGCAGCACTGGATTCTGTCCGTTGCGCTTCATCCCTTTTTTATAAGTGATGAACATCGGAATTTTAGTTCCGTCGGTAGAGGTGTAGAAAACCTGTTCGGTTGTGTAGTCGCCGAGATTTATGCCGGCTATTTCCGGCTCTTCAACCAGGGAGCTGACCCCTGTTGCGAGATCGTAGGAGTAGATGGCGGAAGGATAGAGGTAGGAGTTGAACGAGTAGAAAACGTCAGGGTGTTTTCTTGAGCTGCTTGCGGTTACTTTCCCGTAGGTTGGAAGCTTGATCTCGTTAAGTTCCTTGCCGTCCATGTCATAGACATAGATGTGGTTGGAAGCGTCTTTTTCGTAGGTTACGAGAAGCTTTCCTCCTGCAAATTGCACAGCCGATAGAACGAAGTCTTTTTCCGGAATGATTGTGACCCAGTTCCCGGAAGCCGGATTCGTGAGGTCGACTGCGACGAGCCGGTAGTTTTCCGCACCGGCGGAAGTGACCATGTATAATTTGTCGTCAATGACTCCGACCGGCGATATTTCATAGTTCTGGGAGGGTTCAATGACAGTCCATTCGCTATCAGTCTTGAGGTTTTTGACCATCAGTGATTCTCCGAATCCGTTGCCGCCGCCCAATACGAAGAGGTAGTTCTCATTCTCGGGTACGTATGCGGAGTGGAAATGGAGCGGGTGGTTCTTGTCTTCAAACACAAGGATGTCTTCGCTTTGTGGAGTCCCGATCTTGTGGTAATAGATCTGATGGTTTTCGTTGGCATTGGAGAATTCCTTGCCTTTTTCGGGACGGGGATAGGCGCTGTAATAGAATCCGTTGCCTTTCCATATCGCTGAAGTGAATTTAGCCCATTCGATATGATCGTCAAGTAATTTTTTCGTATCGGTGTCCATTACATAGATTTCGGTCCAGTCCGATCCGTTTCGGGAAATTGTATATGCGGTATATTTCCCGTCATTGCTTTGAAACACGCCTGTCAGGGCGACAGTGCCGTCGGCGGAAAGGCTGTTCGGGTCGAGGAACAGCTCGGGGCTGCCGCCCGGTTTGTCGACACGATAGAGAACCGACTGGTTCTGCAGGCCGTCGTTTACAT
>JAIDXA010000264.1 GCA_029058705.1 Paramuribaculum sp.
GGGCTATGACGTCAGCGAATGGGACGACCTGACAGTCCCATCCAACTGGGAAATGCACGGCTACGACATGCCCCTGTACGTCAACGTCGCCTATCCTTTTGCAACGAATCCACCCTATATACGTCGCCACTACTCCTACTCCGACTATGGAATAAATCCGGTCGGGTCATACGTGACATCTTTCGATGTTCCCGATTCATGGGACAACCACCGCCTGCTGCTGAATTTCGGCGGCATCTACTCGGCAGCCTATGTCTGGGTCAACGGCCAGTTCGTCGGTTACACGCAGGCAGCCAACACCGACCACGAGTTCGACATCTCGGAGCAGGCCCGCAAAGGAACCAACACCCTTGCCGTCCAGGTTTTCCGCTGGTGCGACGGATCATATCTCGAAGACCAGGACATGTTCAGGATGAGCGGAATCTACCGGGACGTAACCCTGACTGCCGTTCCGAACACCTTCGTACGCGACCATTATATAACCTCCGAGTTGTCGGAAGCGGCCGGCTACCGGTCCGGAACCATGAAAATCGAGCTTGACATCGCCAACCGCGGAAACGCCGTAAGCACCGCCTCGGCCGAAATAAAGCTTATCGCACCCGACGGGACAACCGCCCACCAGTTCGCGGCCCAGACTATCGGCTCGCTCGAAAGCGGGGAAGAGAAAAAACTCACTTTCACCGCATCGCTTTCCAACCTCGAGCTCTGGACAGCCGAAACCCCAAACCTCTATTCCGTCATAGTGGCCCTTAAAGACGCCAACGGCAACGAAACAGAGGCATTCAGCACGAAATACGGCTTCCGCCACATCGAACAGGTCGGCAAATTCGTCCACATAAATGGCAAAAAAGTATTCTTCAAAGGAACCAACAGACACGACTCACACCCCCTCCTCGGACGTGCGCTCGATATGGAAACGATGCTGAAGGACGTCACCATGTTCAAACAGAACAACATCAACACCCTGCGCACAAGCCACTATCCGAACGCCGCAAAAATGTATGCCATGCTCGACCATTTCGGCATCTATGTCATGGACGAGGCTGACCTGGAATGCCACGCCCTGACAAGTCTGAGCAGCAACACAAGCTGGAAAGACGCATTCGTCGACCGAGAAGAACGGATGGTTCTCCGCGACCGCAACCATCCATCCGTCATATTCTGGTCGATGGGCAACGAAAGCGCCTGCGGAATCAACTTCAGGGACTGCTATGAAGCCATCCGCGCACTCGATGACCGCATGATCCACTATGAAGGGCAAGGGACCTGGACCTACACCGACATGACCTCAGTCATGTATCCCAGCATGTCGCAAGTATCATCGCTCGACCTCCAATCCGACAACCGGCCTCACTTCCTCTGCGAATATGCCCACGCCATGGGACAGGCAATCGGCAATCTGTCGGACTATTGGGACTACATCGAAAACAGCAACCGGACCATCGGAGGATGCATCTGGGACTGGGTCGACCAGGCGATCTATCATCCTGATGAAATAAAAAACGGCAATATAAAAGGTTTCTACACCGGATATGACTTCTCAGGCCCGCATCAAGGCAATTTCTGCTCTAACGGAATCGTAGGTCCGCTCCGCGAACCGACCGCCAAGCTCGCGGAAGTCAAACACATCTACCGCTACATCAAGATGTCCGACTTCTCAGCCGAATCAAAAAGCCTGAAAGTCAACAACACATATGACTTCATCGACCTGTCGGGTTTTGACATCCGCTGGAGCGTCA
Organism: Paramuribaculum sp.; assembly: GCA_029058705.1. GTDB lineage: Bacteria > Bacteroidota > Bacteroidia > Bacteroidales > Muribaculaceae > Paramuribaculum. The sequence continues at coordinate 1,740 of JAIDXA010000264.1, forward strand.
GCCGCAACGGATCCGACATAGAAAACGGAGTCATAACAGACTTCAACGTAGCTTCGGAAGCGGAAGCCAGCCTTTCCGTTCCATACACCACCCAACCGGACGATGAAGCAGAATACCTGCTGACCCTACGGTTTGTCACAAAAAAAGCATCCGACTGGGCGGAGGCCGGGCACGAAGTTGCCGCGCAGCAGTTTGCCATCACAAAGCGTCCCGCGCTTCCAGTCATCTCCACTGACGACAAGACTCTGACAGTCAGCCGTGCCGATGGAGCAATCAACGTAAACGGAACAGGCTTCAGCATGGCGTTTGACGCACAAGGCTATCTCGTTTCAATGAAATATCAGGGAGAGGAAATGATCTCTGACGGACGCGGACCAAAATTCGACAATCTGCGATGGATTGAAAATGACGCCTCGACGCCCCCCGCAAGCATGTCGACACCACAGTTCAGGCCATCCGGACTGACAACCGAAATCATCGACGGCTCCGAGCAGGGAGCTTCCGCCGTCAAAATCAGCTGCAGCTATACCGCTTCTGGATTCTGCGCCTACACAACGTCATATACGATCTACAGCAATGGCATCATGGATCTCGAGACAACCTATTCACCATCGTCCGGATCGATCAACAGAATGGGGCTCGGAATGATAACCTCTCCGGGGCTTGAAAACGTCGAGTATTTCGCCCGCGGCCCTATGTCGAACTTTGCAGACAGAAAAGAAGGCTCGATGGCAGCACTTTACAAAACAACCGTCACCGACATGGCCGAACACTTCGTGCGCCCCCAGACAATGGGCAACCGCGAAGACCTCAGATCACTGCGACTCACCAACGACAACGGATTCGGCATGTTGATCGAAACCGAAGGACAGGTGAGCTTCTCTGCCCTCCATGCCCATGAGCAGGACTTCATCAAGGCCGACCACGACTTCCTGCTTGAAACACACCCTGAAACATTCCTGCATCTGGATTATATGCAGAAAGGCCTCGGAAACGCATCATGCGGTCCGGGCACCCTCGACAAATACAAAGTCCCGTCGTCGGGCACATTCACAAACAAACTGCGGTTCACCCCCCTGCTGTCGGAAGGAGCCGGATATCCCGTTCCCGAGGGCACCGCATCAAGCGCATATGCAACCGCAATCTTCTCAGAAGGTGCATACACCGACCTTGACTACTTCGCCGACTCGGCCCCCGAATCACTCTACACACTGATTCAGGATCAGGAGCTCGAAATGCCCTACACCGGAAAAACCGCCACCGTCAGCGCCCGGTTCAACGGCTCGGCAGAGTCCGCGCTATGGATCGACTTTGACAACGATTTCGCCTTTGACCCTGAAGAACGGATGTCAACAGCGTCAGACAACAGCTGGACCATCTCCGTTCCCGAAGGCACAACCGCCGGCATCTACCGCGCCCGACTGGTGTTTGACACATCAACCCCCAACGCCGCCGGACCGATAGCCGAAGGGCGCGTCTACGATTTCCGGATCAGACTTGTCGTGCCTGACGGGACTGTGGAATACACCATTCCTGAAGGAACCATCCATTCCGGCAGAAATGCTTATGTAAGCAACATATCAACCTCCGGAGCATATACAGACATCGACTACACGTCCCCTGACAAACCAGGCATTTTCTATACCCTGGTCGATCAGAAACCACAGATCATCGCGGGACGCACTGTCACCTTCAACTTCACAGCCAACGATCTCGGGTCGAAAGGGTCCGTCAGACAAGACCTGCGCTACAACACAGCCCACATATATCTCGACGGCCATGGCACAGGAGAATTCATCGAGATAGGCAGCTACGGAGACACTCCGCCGTCTGACAACGTGGCCGGAAACTATGATGCCGTCATGAACATCAGCCACGATGTTGAAATCCCGGCCGACAACACCTCAGGCCGCGGCCGACTTAGAATCATCTACCAGAACGCATGGACAGCGCTATCGGGGCCGAATGCCAAAGATGTCAAAGAGGGCGTCGCCTACGACATTGAATTTGAAGTTCTCGACCGTGATCCGGAAACCGAAGCCGACTACAGGACTCCGTCCGGGACGCTCCACCCGCAACTGAAAGCATATGTGAAAACCATATCGACCTCAGGTGCGGTGTCCGACATCAGCCAGAGCTGGAACACCTGTCCGGCATCCGTATTCACCCTTGCCGAACGTGGACTGAAAGTTGCCCCCGGATCAGCATTCAACCTGATCCTCGAAGCCAATGACCTCGGCAGCCCGACAACCGTGATGCAGGATCTGCGCTACAATCAGGCCCACATCTTCACAGATTGGGATGGCGACGGCGAATTCGAGTTTGAAGCCACCTACGGCGAAAGGCCGCCGTCGAACAACATCACGGCCAACTACTACTCCGTCATGAACATCGACCACCGCCTTGACGTCCCCTCAGGGTCAGGCCCGCGCAAAGTCCGGATCAGAGTGATCTATCAGAACGCATGGAAATCCCTCTCGGGACCCGACGCGACAGACATAACCGAAGGACAGGCAATCGACATCCCGGTCGACATCGTCGCAGCCGCAGGCATAGCCGACGGACTTGCCCCCGATCCGACAGACACAGGAACACCTGTCATCCACGACCTCCTGGGACGCAGAATCAAAGGGACTCCGGCTCCGGGCATCTACATCGTCAACGGCAAGAAAACACTCATACGGCCCTGACGCCGCATGAAACCCCAAACCGAAAAACATCCCCACATATCATCCTCAGCAGACCCGGCCGTAAAGCCGGGTCTGATTTATTTGACAATAAAGCGGACGAAAATTGGTAAACTATGGATTAAAAATAGTAACTTTGCAAACAAAACCCATCATTCCAATCATCTCCTACAGGTTTGAGCAATGAACACCAACAGCCTCGTTTCAATCGACGACATCTCGCGCGACGAGATTCTCGACCTTCTCGAGCGAGCTCGGTTTTTCGAAGAGCACCCCAACCATAAAATCCTCGACGGAAAGGTTGTGGCGACTCTTTTTTTTGAACCGTCAACTCGCACACGCCTCAGCTTCGAGACAGCAGTGAACCGACTCGGCGGACGGATAATCGGTTTTTCCGACGCCGCGACAACCAGCTCGTCCAAGGGCGAAACCCTTAAGGACACGATCAAAATGGTCAGCAACTATGTTGACCTGATCATCATGCGCCACTACCTCGAAGGGGCGGCTCGTTATGCGACCGAGGTCACCGACACCCCAGTCATAAATGCCGGCGACGGAGCAAACCAGCATCCTTCGCAGACAATGCTCGACCTCTACTCGATCTACAAAACGCAGGGATCGCTTGAAAACCTCACAATCACGATGGTCGGCGACCTCAAATACGGACGTACGGTCCATTCGCTGCTCATGGCGATGAGATACTTCAATCCGACATTCCGCTTCGTGGCATGCGAGGAACTCCGGATGCCTAAGGAATACCGCGATTTTTGCGATGCAAACGGCATCAGCTACACCGAACATTCGGAATTCGACTCAGAGGTTCTTGCCGATACAGACATCCTCTACATGACCCGTGTGCAGCGCGAACGTTTTTCTGACATAATGGAATATGAGCGAGTCAAAAACCTCTACACCCTGCGCAACGACATGCTCCTTGACACGAAACCGAATCTTCGCGTCCTGCATCCGCTGCCCCGTGTCAACGAAATCGACCGCGATGTCGACGACAACCCGAAAGCCTACTATTTCGAGCAGGCTCGCAACGGACTTTTCGCCCGACAGGCCATCATCTGCAAAGCATTGGATATTGATATTTATAAAGAGGCCGACCTATGACACAAAACAAGAAAGAACTCGCCGTTGCCGCGCTCAGAGCCGGCACAGTCATTGACCGCGTCCCTTGCGAGGCGCTTTTCAAGGCTGTCAGAATTCTCGGAATCGAAAAGATGACCAATAACGTGACAATCGGCAACAACCTGTCGTCGCATCGTCTCGGGACCAAAGGCATAATCAAGGTAGCCGACATCGAGTTTCCGGAAAATGTCCTCAACCGCATCGCGCTCATTGCGCCAAACGCTAAAATAAATATCATCCGCGACTATGAAGTTGCCGAAAAACGCCGGGTTGTACTCCCCGACGAAATCATAGGCATCGTCAAGTGCGGCAATCCGAAATGCATCAGCAACAACGAGCCGATGCGTTCGCATTTCTCGGTGACAGACCGCGAGAACGTCACGATCCGATGCCACTACTGCGGCCACTCCGTAAAAGCCCACGAAGCCATAATCGACTGACACATACAAAAGCGTCCGAAACCGAATGAAACAGCAGTGGAAACCCGGAACAATGATCTATCCGCTTCCGGCGGCTCTTGTCAGCTGCGGAACGGCCGACGACTCCAATCTGATCACAGTTGGCTGGACCGGCACCGTATGCACCGACCCGGCCATGTGCTACATCTCGCTTCGCCCCGAACGACATTCCTATGAAATGGTTGCCCGACAGATGGAATTCACGATCAACCTGACAACAGAAGCGATGGCACGCGCCACTGACTGGTGTGGCGTCAGATCCGGGCGCGACTTCGACAAATGGGCGCAAACGGGTCTGACTCCCGAAAATGGCAGAATGGTCAGTTGCCCGTCAGTTGCCGAATCGCCGGTCAGCATTGAATGCAGGGTCAGGGAAATCATACGTCTCGGATCTCACGACATGTTTCTCGCAGAAGTCCTCTGCGTTCTTGCAGAGGAGTCGCTGATCGATCCTGAAACCGGAGCCTTTCGTCTCGACAGAAGCGGCCTGATAAGCTATTCCCACGGACAATATTTCGCACAGGGCCAACCGATCGGCCGATTCGGCTGGAGCGTAATGAAAAAGAAAAAAACAAACAATCCTAAATAAAAACCCACCTTCAGGTACTCTAAATCAACCAACTCTCAACATGCAACACGACAAACAAATCTTCGACCTCATCGACCTGGAACATCAGCGTCAGAAAAAAGGCATTGAGCTTATCGCTTCCGAAAACTTCGTCTCTGACGACGTGATGCGCGCAATGGGCTCATGTCTCACCAACAAATATGCCGAAGGATATCCCGGCCACCGCTATTATGGCGGCTGTCAAGTCGTGGATCAGGTTGAACAACTGGCCATTGACCGTGTCAAAGAACTTTTCGGCGCGGAATATGCCAATGTGCAGCCCCACTCGGGCGCACAGGCCAACATGGCAGTTTTCATGACTTGTCTTAATCCGGGCGACAAATTTCTCGGGCTCAATCTTTCCCATGGCGGCCACCTCTCCCATGGCAGCCCCGTCAATTTCTCAGGGCTCGTCTACAAAGCACTGGAATATAACGTCGATGCCGAAACCGGCCTCGTCGATTACGACCAGATGGAGGAAGTCGCACGCCGCGAACGTCCCCGCCTGATCATCGGCGGCGCCAGCGCCTACTCACGCGAATGGGATTATGCGCGCATGCGCCGTCTGGCCGATGAAATCGGAGCGATTCTCATGGTCGACATGGCTCATCCCGCCGGTCTGATCGCAGCAGGCCTGCTCGACAATCCGGTCAAACACGCCCATATCGTCACCTCGACAACCCACAAGACCCTCCGAGGACCGCGCGGCGGAATCATCCTGATGGGAAAAGACTTTCCCAACCCATGGGGCAAAACGACTCCCAAAGGCGAAATCCGCATGATGTCGTCACTGCTGAACTCCGCCGTGTTCCCGGGCGCCCAGGGCGGGCCGCTTGAACATGTCATCGCAGCAAAGGCTGTTGCTTTCGGCGAGGCTCTCCAGCCGGAATTCCGCGCCTATCAGCAGCAGGTTCAGAAAAACGCGGCAGTAATGGCCAAGGCCTTGATCGAACGCGGATACAAAATCATTTCAAACGGAACCGACAACCATTGCATTCTGGTCGACCTCCGCACCAAATTCCCCGATCTGACCGGCAAAGTTGCCGAAAAAGTACTCGTCGAAGCCGACATCACAGCCAATAAAAACATGGTGCCGTTCGACAGCCGCTCGCCGTTCCAGACATCAGGTATCCGACTCGGAACTCCCGCAATCACAACACGCGGCGCCAAGGAAGGCCTGATGGAAGAGATCGTAGAGCTGATCGACACCGTACTCTCGGCTCCTGAAGATCCCGCTGTCATCGAAAAAGTACGCGCTAAAGTCAACGCGACAATGACCGACTACCCCATGTTTGCTTTTTAAACAGGCAGACTTTTCCTGACCATAGCGGGTGCGGCAAAATCTGCAGGATATTTTGCCGCACCCGCTACATTCTACAGGCACTGTGTTTTCTACCGCAAAAACATAAACCACAAGAGGTCTGCCGGCGTTATAGCAACAACCAACAGGCAGAGCCATGACCAAAAAAGATGAAATAATCCGATTGTGGGATGAATGTTTCGGCGATTCCAAAGAATATGCCGAGATGTATTTCTCACGAGTCTACTCCGACGACAACACTCTTTCAATCAACGACGACAAAGGCAAAACCGCGAGTTCGCTGCAAATCCGCGACTTCTCGATGAGATTCGCTGGCGAAACGGTCGGGCTCTCCTATTTATGCGGCGCCGCCACAGCACGCAAATACCGTGGCCGAGGCTACATGTCGCGCCTGATACTTCGCGCGCTTGACAAATCATTTTCACGGGGAGCCATGATGGCGGCATTGATTCCGGCTCACGAATGGCTCTATTTCTTCTTCGAAAGGTTCGGATTTTCAAATGTCTATCTCACCGACCGGCAAAACTACACCTCCTTCCATCCGTTCACGACTCAGAAAACATATTTTGAGGTCGACAACCCATACTCTGACGAAGTATTTGAGTCATTCTGCATTTTTGAGAGGGAGGGCCCTGACGGCGTCCTGCATTCACGTCGCGATTTCCTCAACATCCTCGACGACCTTAGTCTACGCAAAGGAGGCACATTCGTTGTCGTCGGCCGCGACGACGCTCCTATCGCAGCCATGGCATGGGCCCTCGACCGCGGCGGCTTCATTCAGGTCAACGAACTTATCGGAATCGACGCCGACGCTCGGGCCGGAGCGATGCAGGCACTGCGCCACAGATATGCCGACCGCCAGATGACACTTCTCGCCCCTGCCGACGACAATATCAGCCGCCACCTCCACCCTCGCGGCATGGGACGCATCATCAATGCCGAAACAGCACTCTCGGTTCTCGCCCGAAACAATCCGGACTGGAAAAGCATGATCCGGATTCACGATCCGCTCCTTGCAACCAACAACCATACCTACCGCATAGGATATGGCGAATGTCACATCTGCGACACTTATTCAGGCAACCTTGATTTAGATGTCGACATATCGGTTTTCACACGCATCGCCTTCAGCTCCCCTGCAATCGGAGCCATCATCGGATTCCCGTCGGCAAGAACCCACATCTCACTGATGCTTCACTGAAAATATTCGTCCGCGACCACTACTGACATGACTTCGGGATGGTCTGCAACAAAACGACGGCCAAGTTTTCCGACAACCTCCGCATAGCTGTGACGGATAAGGTTTCTAATAAAATCATCGGTCAGGCATCCATCTATCCTGACCTGATTCCAATATTTCTTGTTCCAGTGCCACGCCGGCTCAACATCGGGATAACGCTCCCGAAGCTCAATGGCCAGAGCGGCATCACACTTGACTGTGAAAAACTCACTGCGATCAAGTGACACACACATAAAAATCCGGTTTCCCACACGAAAAAGGACATGATCAGGGCCGAATGCCGAATCTTCGGTCACATACGGAAGCGACAGCGCATAGTCTCTCAACTGTTCCAGGTTCATAATGACAAATTCTTAGAAACTGTTTAAATTTGATTCAATAAAATTTTTATGGCAGCCAAATCAATCATTTCTTCAGCGACCTCGGT
>JAIDXA010000265.1 GCA_029058705.1 Paramuribaculum sp.
GCCGGAATGTGTCGTTGTTGACACGTGGAAAGGATGAGAATGAATCGTAAAGTTCCGGATCGATTCCCGGAGCAGCCGCAATTACCGGTTGGAAATCACTCGAATATTTCTTTGCAACAGCGTCCATTACGGGCAGATTGTTGCGGATCTCGCCGATCCGGCTTCCGGGAACGAGTGCAAGCAGCTGACGTCCGGACGGCAGATTGTGTGCGGTCAGGAAACTTTCGATGTTTCCTGCTGCGGCAAGACGCTCATCGACCTCTTCACGCGAAGGGTTGCCGACATAAACGGAATCTATTCCATGCTGGGCGAAAAAAACGGTCTCGAAAGGGAGAATCGACAGAACGCGGTCAACGTAGCGACGTATGTCGCGGACGCGCCATTCTTTCCATGCCCATACTTTCGGAGCAATGAAATAGAACACTGGAATGCCGAGTTTCTTTTTTGCGAAGCGGGCAAGTTTAAGATTGAAGCTCGGATAGTCCACGAGAATCAGGGCGTCTGCTCCGGATGAACGCAACGCGTTGCGCGCTGCCGAGAAGTTTCCGGCAATAGTGCGCAGGTTGCGCAGAACCTCGCTGAATCCCATGAACGCCATGCGGCGATAGTCGATGACCGGTTTTGTCCCTGCGGCGGCAGCCATCAGGTCGCCGCCAAGAAACGTGAACCGGGCGTCCGGGTCAGTCTGCCGCAACGCTTCCATGAGCGATGCGGCGTGAAGATCGCCGGATGCTTCTCCGGCAGATAGGAAATAGTGCATATAGCGTGGATTTCCGGGGTTATGATTCAGAAGCGAAGTTACTAATTTTTATCCGAAAAAACTCATTAGCCGGCCGCTTATTGGGTCATGTGGGGCGTTTTTATTAATTTTGCACCCATGAATCAGTTCTTTGCAATGCTCCGGAGGTTTGTTCCTCCCTATAAAAAATATCTCGTACTCAGCCTTGTTTTCAATGTGCTGTCGGCTTTGCTGACATTGTTTTCGTTTGCTCTCATCATTCCGATTCTCGAAATGCTTTTTCAGATCAATGAGGGGAGCTACAGCTATATGACCATGGCCGACGGCTCGCTGAAGGATGTAGCCGTCAACAATTTCTATTACTATACGCAGGAG
>JAIDXA010000266.1 GCA_029058705.1 Paramuribaculum sp.
TTCTAAGAGTGCGTTTGGATTTAACTTTTATTCCATCAATGAGGCTTTTTCAGTTGACATCTGACGAGTTATCCTGAATCCGGACATTAGTTTGATTGCAGTCGTTTCTTTGCTCGTCCTTATTTTAGAACATTCACAGCGGTTTAGATGTTTCCATTGAAAACTTACTTTTTAAATCTTAGTCAGTTATGAAAAAGTTCCTCACTATTATTGCTTCTTTGTTCACTCTTGCCGCAGGATTTGTCCAGAGATCTGAAGCCTGTTCTCGAATTCTCTATGTTGGAGATGATAATCTCCGTATTGTCGGACGATCGCTCGATTGGAAGACCCCGATACCTACGAATCTATACGTTTATCCGCGCGGTATTGATAAAGTGGGAAGCGATGCACCGGGTGCGGTCAGGTGGACTTCTCGCTTCGGCTCGGTTCTTGCTGTCGGGTATGACAGCGGAATAACTGAGGGCATGAATGAAAAGGGGCTTGTTGTCAATAGCCTTTTCTGTAAAGGCACTGTCTATGTAAATGATTCGACAGCCAACCGCCCTCCAATGTCGCTCGCAATGTTTGTGGCGTGGATGCTCGACCTCAACTCTACGACTCCTGAAGTCATTGCTCAGTTGAAAGATCAGAATTTCACGATTTCCGGTGCCACTTTCGATGGCGGGACTGTCTCGACTCTTCATTGGGGCGTGACAGACGCCGATGGACGCAGCGCTATTTTTGAATTCGAAAACGGACAGCTCAGGATTTATGAAGGGATGGATATGCTTGCCCTAACCAACGATCCTCCATACCCTCAGATGAAGGCCATTAATGACTATTGGAATGCTGTCGGGGGCAAAAACATGATGCCCGGCACCGTTAGAAGTTCTGACCGCTTCGTCCGTGGAGACTTCTTTACAAGGCATGTGGCCAAAACTGGCGATGCGGCACTTGGTGTGTCAATAATCCGAAGTATTCTTAATAACGTTTCGGTACCCTATCAGTATGAGATTGAAACCGAACCTAATCTGTCGTCGACCCAATGGCGTTCGTTTGCAAATCTTAGGGATCGGACTTATTATTTCGATATCGTGACAAACTATGGGATGTACTATATTGATTTGAATAAATGTGATCTTCGAAAAGGAGCGCCCATAATGAAACTTGACACTTCAAAACACACCGGTTTTGTCGGCGATATTACCGGGAAGCTCGAAAAATCCAAGGGTTTTGTCCCGTCATATTGAAAATATCGGGGCGTTTTTAGTATCTTTGTGCCCGAAATTTTCAGAGAATGTCCCGTTATATAGGAAACGTAAACATATTATTGATTCTTATTGCAATGTTGTGGACGGAAAATGCATCAGCTGTTTCCGTCCACAACATTGCTGATTCTCTCAGTTGCCGGTGCTGCCATGATTCTGTCGCGCCTGAGGCTTTGCCCGTCGCAGTCGATTCGGTTGGCGCTGCCGACTCTACCGCGTTCAGCAGAATGCCATGGTATAGGCAGTTGATCGACAACGGATTCCGGATCAATGATCCGCAAGTCAGATATCCGCGTTTCCCGCGTTTTTTACTCTCTATATATAACTGGGGCGACCGCACGTTCAATTCCTATGATCCGGAATATGTAGTAGGTGTAGGTAAAAACTGGAAGATTACAGCCAAAAGCTACAACTGGATGGAGTCATATATGATGCTGTTCTCTTTGAAAACAAGAGATATGCTTCACATATCGTCAAACATCTATAACGATGTCGGTGTCCACCTCAGTTTTATGGCCCTGAGTGTAGGCTATACGGCTAAACTCAATAACTTCATATCGGGAGGGAAAGCAAAACGGGAAAACCTCAATTTCAATTTTACCTGTTCGAGAATATATGCCAATATCGATTTCAGCTCTACGGCCGGCAACACGCGTATAACACATTTTGGAGCATATAGGGGCGACTGCTTGCCATACGACTATGACGACATAGAACACAAGTCCCTGTCCGGAGAGGCATTCTATATCTTCAACTACAATCGGTATTCACATGCTGCTGCATACTGCTTCTCAAAATATCAGCTCAGGTCGTCAGGCAGCTGGCTGCTCGGTTTTGCTTTCGCAAATCAGAATATGCGTTTTTCGTTTCTGAGGCTGCCGGATGAGATGAAACCATATCTTCCTGATCTGGAAGATGTTTATCATTATCGTTACACTGATTATGATCTTTGTGGTGGTTATGCCCACAATTGGGTGATCAAACCCCGCACATGGCTGCTGAATCTGACATTTTACCCCGCAGCCGGCTATCGGTATTCGTTCAAGAACTCGACAGACAACAAGCGTCATCTGCTTGCCGCGAGCGCACATGCGAGATTCTCGGCTGTATACAATCACAAAGCTCTATTTGTGTCGCTGACAGGCCGCTTCGACGGCCATCTGTATTTCAATAGCCGCTACACTTTTTTCAATTCCATGGAATCGCTGTCGCTTATTATGGGAGCAAGGTTCTAAAAGAATATCTGGATTAATAAATCAGTAGAGATGGAAAATCCGTTCCATAACCTGCCACTTTTCTGATGAAGATTGTCCGGGAAGAGCCTGTTGGAATTTTGCCACAACGTCTTCCCATTCCGCTTGTCGCGGCAGTGTTGCCAGTTTCGACATAGACTTGTCCCAGTTGAAATCGGATGGAATTTCAAGAACCATTACAAGGCGGTTGCCGCAGATGTATATTTCCATTTCGAGAATTCCGACAGCCCGGATTCCTTCAAGAACCTCCTTCCATATGTACTCCTTGGAGTGTAGCCGGCGGTATTCGGCTATAAGCTCGGGGTTGTCTTTGAGAGAGAGTGTCTGGACGACTCGTTTAGTCGGACATTCGAAGCGGCGAATGGTGTAACCTTCCGTTGGATTCATTGTTGATAGGGTTAAAATTCGATTTGTTGACAATTGCAGACTCGAGAGAACTCGTTTGTACGCTCCGCAAAATTATAGATTAATTTCTATGAATCCAAACCTGTTTTCGCCGTGTCGGAAAAAATAGCTAATTTTGCAAATTATGATTTCAATTCAGAACTTGAGCGTTGAATTCAGCGCAAAATCACTTTTTGATAATATCAGCTATGTCATAAACCCTAAGGACAAGATTGCTCTTGTAGGGAAAAACGGGGCAGGGAAATCGACTATGTTGAAAATCATAGCGGGCCTGCAGCAGCCGACGGGAGGTGGCGTTGCTGTTCCTCAAGGTGTCACAATCGGCTATCTTCCACAGCAGATGGAAACTTCGGATTCGACTTCTCTTATCGAAGAAGTGAGAAAGGCTTTTTCTCATATCGATGGCATGAAACTCGAACTTGAACGCATGACAGAAGAACTCGGGTCACGCACCGATTATGAGTCAGCGTCATACCATGATCTCATCGAGCGCATGACCGCCCTGACCGACCGCATGGCAATGGAAGACAGTGACAACCGGGAGGCTGAGATGGAAAAGACCTTGACCGGACTTGGATTTCTGAGAACCGATTTCTCGAGGCCGACCGCCGAGTTCTCGGGAGGCTGGAGAATGAGAATTGAACTGGCCAAATTGCTTCTGACACGTCCTGATGTGCTGTTGCTTGACGAACCGACAAACCACCTCGACATTGAATCGATTCAGTGGCTTGAGCAGTTTTTGGTTTCCAAGGCCAAGGCAGTTGTGCTCGTCAGCCATGACAGGGCGTTTATCGACAACGTGACTAATCGTACAATCGAGATCTCACTTGGCAAGATCTATGACTATGCCGTGAAATACTCGAAATTTGTCGAGCTTCGGAAAGAGAGGGTCGAGCAGCAGATGCGGGCTTATCTCAATCAGCAGAAACAGATCCAGGATACAGAGGATTTCATTGAACGATTCCGTTACAAGGCAACCAAAAGCGTTCAGGTACAGAGCCGGATAAAGCAGCTTGCGAAAATCGACCGTATAGAAGTGGACGAAGTGGACACATCTCACCTGAATCTTCGGTTTCCTCCCGCACCACGTTCGGGAGATTATCCTGTAATTGCCGAAAATGTGGGGAAAAGATATGGTGACCTTCAGGTTTTCGATGCTGCGACGTTTACTATAAAAAGAGGCGAAAAAGTCGCTTTCGTAGGCAAGAACGGAGAAGGAAAATCAACTTTGGTCAAGTGTATTATGGGTGAAATACCCTTTTCCGGGTCGCTTAAGATTGGCCATAACGTGAAAATCGGATATTTCGCACAGAATCAGGCTTCGATGCTCGATGGAGAGCTGACAGTGTTTGATACGATAGACAGAGTTGCCGTAGGCGATATCCGAACCCGTATCCGCGATATTCTGGGAGCTTTTATGTTTGGCGGGGAGGCTTCCGATAAGAAGGTGAAAGTGCTTTCGGGAGGAGAAAAGACGCGTCTTGCAATGATAAGGCTTTTGCTCGAGCCGGTTAATTTGCTTATACTTGACGAGCCTACCAATCATCTCGATATGTCTACTAAAGATATCCTCAAACAGGCTATAAAAGATTTCAACGGAACGGTTATCGTTGTCAGCCACGACCGGGAGTTCCTTGACGGACTCGTTGAAAAGGTCTATGAATTCGGTGGCGGGAAAGTGAAGGAATGCCTTGGGGGCATATATGAGTTTCTGGAGAAGAAAAAAATCGACAGTCTCGCTGAACTTGAACGGAGTCGCCCGTCATCCGCGCCGCCTGCTGTGGAGAAAAACGAAACGGCAAAACGACAGCCTGACGCATCGAAAGGGTCAAGGCTGTCTTATGCAGAGCAGAGAGAGCGCGAAAAGCTGATCAGGAAAGCAAAGAAAAAGGTCGCGGATTGCGAAGCGGAAATCGGCAGGCTCGAAGCCGAAGTCGTAAGGCTGGAAGGACTGATGGTTTCCGGTGGATATGACGAGCAGGTATATTCTGATCATGCCCGTGCGCAGAAAGACCTTGACAACGCCATGAGCCGCTGGGAGCTTGCATCGATGGAACTTGATTCCATATCTGATTGATTGCCGTTTTTATTCCCTCTGTGTCCTGATGAATCCCTGTTGGAACACGTCTCAATATTTATTGGGCGGGATGGTGGAGGATTCGAAAAAAAATGGTAATTTTGCATTCTAATTCAAACAGTCCGAAAGATGGGATTTTTTAAAAAACTTTTTTCCAGAGAGAAGAAGGAAACACTCGACAAAGGCCTTGAGCGGACCAAACGTGGAGTGTTTGATAAAATATCGCGTGCTCTTGTCGGGAAGAAGACAATTGACGATGATTTCTTAGATGAACTTGAAGAGATCTTCATTACTTCTGACATGGGAATCGACACCACTCTGAAAATCATCGAGCGCCTCCAGAAACGGGTTGCGCGCGATAAATATGTGTCTACGTCTGAATTGAACGACTGGCTCGTTGAAGAAATTACTGATTTGCTTGCGGAAACCGAAACAGAAGGCGGACTGGATGATTTTGAGGTGCCTTCCGGCAAGAAGCCCTATGTGGTAATGGTAGTCGGCGTTAACGGCGTTGGCAAGACAACGACTATCGGAAAGCTTGCCGCGCAATATAAGCGGGCCGGTAATAAAGTGTTGCTTGGCGCTGCTGACACATTCCGTGCTGCTGCGATCGAACAGCTTGATGAGTGGGCGCGTCGTGCGGATGTGCCGATTGTCAAGCAGCAGCAGGGGTCTGATCCGGCTTCGGTGGCATTTGACACACTGCAGAGCGCTGTGGCCACGGGAGCTGATGTTGTACTGATTGATACCGCAGGTCGTCTTCACAATAAGAAGGGTCTGATGGACGAACTGACAAAGATCCGCAAGGTGATGCAGAAGGTCGTACCCGATGCTCCTCACGAGGTGCTGCTTGTCCTTGACGGCAGCACGGGGCAAAATGCGTTTGAGCAGGCCCGCCAGTTTGTTGCAGCCACTCAGGTTAATGAACTTGCGATTACTAAGCTTGATGGAACTGCCAAGGGAGGAGTGGTTATTGGGATAAGTGACCAGTTCAAGATTCCGGTGCGTTATATCGGCCTTGGAGAGAAGATTGAAGATCTTCAGGTGTTCGATAAAAAAGAATTTGTCGAATCGCTCTTCGGAAAGAGGTAATATCAATGGCTCAGAAAAAAGTAAATATCATATCGCTCGGTTGTTCCAAGAATCTTGTTGATGCCGAGCGGCTGATGGGTATGCTTTCTGCTGTCGGATGTGAAGTCTGTTTCGAGCAGCCTGCATCGCAGGAGTGGGATTGTGTCGTTGTAAACACATGCGGATTCATTGGTGATGCGAAGGAGGAGTCGGTCAATGAAATCCTTGAATGGGCTCAGGCTAAAAAAGCAGGACGCGTAGAGAAACTTTTCGTGATGGGATGCCTTTCACAACGTTATCGGGAGGAATTGCCGTCCGAGATCACTGAAGTCGACAATTGGTATGGAAAGACCGACTGGCCGGCTTTGGTTACCGCCCTGACACGCATGCATCCGGCTACCGCGAAATATGACAGAATAATAACAACTCCCCGCCATCATGCGTATTTAAAGATCGCCGAGGGGTGCAATCGTTTTTGTGCCTTTTGCGCCATTCCTTTGATTACCGGACGTTTCACTTCGCGGCCGGTCGAAGAGATTGTCGAGGAGGTGAAAACCCTTGTCGGGCGGGGTGTGCGGGAATTTAATGTCATCGCGCAGGAACTTACCTCATACGGCATAGACATTTATGGGAAACGTGAACTGTCGCGTCTGATTGATGCCATAGCGGCAGTGGAGGGCGTTGAATGGATTCGTCTTCATTATGCATATCCGACAGATTTTCCTGAAGACCTTATTGATGCAATGGCACGTAATCCAAAAGTGTGCAGGTATCTTGATATTGCGCTTCAGCATGTCTCTGACTCGGTTCTTGCCAACATGCGCCGTCACATAACTGCGGAGCAGACCCGCGCTCTTCTCTCAAAAATTCGTCAGCGCGTCCCCGGGATACACATAAGGACCACACTTATGGTCGGATTCCCCGGTGAAGGAGAGGCTGAGTTTGAAGAACTTCTTGACTTCGTAAAAGAACAGCGGTTTGAACGAATGGGGGCGTTTGCCTATTGTGAGGAAGAAGATACTTACGCCGCACGGCATTTCCCTGATGAGATTCCGGATAATGTCAAGCAGCGACGTCTTGACCGGCTTATGGCTCTGCAGGAAGAGATCTCCATGGAGATTCAGTCGCAGAAAGTAGGTATGACATTGAAAGTTATTGTTGACAGAGAGGAAAACGATTATTACGTCGGGCGATCCGAATTCGATTCGCCGGAGGTTGATCCCGAAGTCCTGATTGAGAAATCGGAAAAGCTGAGGCGCGGAGATTTCTGTGAAGTGGAAATTGTTGAAGCAATGCCATTTGAACTTATAGGCCGATTGGTAAAGACTCTTTAAGTGATAGACTTTTTGGAAAAGTCTTGTTCAAATTTCAGGTAAAAAAGAATGTTGCTTAGCGAAAATATGTTGGAAGCAGGAAAAGTGTGTCTGGCAAAGGGCTTTCCTTTTGCCATAGTGCTTGCTCCATATTCATGCGAAGCGTCATTTTTTGCTGCGCATACAGTAAAACCCTATGTCAGGAGTTCATTTCCCACGAATAACGGCTTTGTGATTTCCCGGTTTGGGAAAGCAACGCCTTCGGATTTGCTTGTTATCGGCGATGAAATGTCGCCTGAGGAGGTTATTGGAAAATGTCCAACTGACGTAATAGGCGCATGTCCTGTTCTTGAATATTGCCCGTCAACAATAGCGGAGGATCATTGCATGAAGGTCGCGCAGGCAGTAGCTTCACGAAAGGATCTGAATTCAAAAGTAGTGCTTTCCCGGTTGATTTCCATCAGCTCTGACCGCGACCCATTTGATGTTGCGGAAGAATATTTCATTCAGTTCCCTTCCTGTTTCAGAACTGTCTATTTTACGGAAGAGACCGGACTGTGGATAGTTGCCTCTCCGGAGAAACTGTTGTGTCATGACCGTAAACGGAACGCATACGAGACGGTATCGCTTGCCGGCACGCGTGTGGTCGGGGGTGCTGATTGGGATGAGAAGAATATATGCGAGCAGAAGCTGGTCACAGACTATATCTCGCAATGTCTTGTTGAAGCCGGGCTTGAGCCGGATGTCAGACCGGCAGAAGCTCTCAGGTTCGGACAGATTGAGCATATATGCACATATATAACAGCAGTGGGGGTGGTTCCGCCTGTCGATGTCGCATTGCGTCTGAGTCCGACTCCGGCACTATGCGGATATCCCGTTGATGAGGCTTTTGGCGAAATCGAACGTCTTGAAGATTTTGATCGCGAATGTTATGGCGGATTTATCGGTGTTTTAGGCGGCGAAACAACAACGTTTTATGTCAATCTCCGATGTTGCCGCTGTGGAAGAGACCTTTCGTCAGTTGATGGCTGGAACTACAGGCTTTATGCCGGAGGAGGCATAAACGCAATGTCCGACCCTCGTCTTGAATGGGAGGAAACGGAGCGTAAGTCAGACCGGTTGCGCAGAATAATAGAGACTGGGACTAAAAAAGACAAATAGGTTTAATTATTATAATTAAGAGCGCGGTTACAATCCGTCAGCTTTATATTTTGAAGAAAAAAACTATAAAAATGACTGAAGAAGAAAAGGAAAACGAAAAAGAACAGACCTCTGGAGTCGGCGTGGAATCTGAAGTTGAAGAGAAGCATCATCGTCCCTGGAGAGTGGTTGCCATTATCGTTTGCGCAGTCGCACTTCTGGCAGGGATTTCATTTTTGCCTCTTGAGCAATGGACCAATGGCCGCATCAGTAACTTCAATCTGCTTGGCGACATCATTGACAATAAAGCAGACTCGACTTCATCCGATCAGTCAGAAGATATGATTGATCCCGCCCTGCAGGAAGCGATGAAAGATGACAGGGCGCTAGACACCGCTGCAGTTGCTGAAGGGGAAACCCCTCTTCTCGCCATTCAGCCAAGTCGACAGAACGGTCAGATGACCCTTGAGGATTATACTGAAGCCGGACAGGGGCTGAAGAAAATGCGCGAGTCTCTTAATGCAGGGGGCGTTACGCGAATCGCAGTTATTGGCGACAGCTATATAGAAGGCGATATCTTTACTCAGGATCTCCGGCAGATGCTCCAGTCCGAATTCGGCGGCACCGGAGTCGGCTATATGAATATGCATACGGATTTCCCCGGATTCCGACGCAGTGTAAAGCAGGGCGGAAAGGGCTGGACTGAGTTTGCTGCAAACAAATCAGCAGATAAAAAATATACTTCAATAACCCAACATTATTTCAAGCCGAACGGAAACGCAACCTCAACATACGCCGGAACGGATGCTCTTCCCAACCTCGCATCCTGGGACTGCTCTAAATTCCTTTTTATTTCTCCTTCAGATGCTGAGATAAAAGTGAAGGTAGGCGAAAACGACTGGGTGAGCCATAAAGTGACCGGTTCTCCGGAAGTTCAGTGTATTTCGGTAGATGCTCCGACCTCTAAATTCGAGATAGGCACTAACGGCAGCTCACTGATCGGACTTGGAACATGGATGTATGGCAAAACCGGAGTTTCGCTTGATTGCATGTCATCGCGTGGCTTTTCAGGTCTAACGCTCAATAATGTCAATGTCGATTTGACAAGACAAATGTCGAAATTTATCGATTACGATGTCATTATTCTTGAGTTCGGAATCAACGCCATGTCGTCGAAACAAAAAGACTATAAAGTATATGCAAATCGCATGATTGATGTCATAAACCATGTCAGAGAATGTTATCCCAACGCTGATATAATCATGATGAGTATCGGTGACCGGGGCGAGAAGAAAGCCGGCGAAGTACATTCAATGGGGTCAGCTCCCTACATGGTTTCCGCTCAGCGTGACGCAGCCCGAAAGGCGAGATGTCTCTTCTATGACACTCGCGAGTCAATGGGAGGTGAAGATGCCATTGTCAGCTGGGTTAATGAAGGTCTGGCAAACAAAGATTATATACATCTGACTCATAAAGGAGGCCGGAAGCTTGCGGAGCCTTTTTTCAATGCGATTAAGAATTCTGTTAAAAAATGAACCTGAAGAATCTTCGACTCCCATCTTTTGCAACGGCGTTGGTCCTTGCGGTTTTCTCTGCGGCAGCTTTTCCGGTAAAGGAAAATCTGTCGCAGTATGAGCTTGACGACGAGCGGGAACTGCGGGAGGATTCGGTTGTGATCGAAGGCTGGGAGTTTGAAGACTTTGATGTGAAAATACCCCGTTTTGTCAGACTCAAAGACAATGTAATCGATATGAATGGAGCGGATTGGTCCGCATTGAAAAAACGTTTGAAGAACCATGATGTTGATCCATTTTCTATCGTGCATATAGGCGATAGCCATCTTCAGGCAGACATTTCTACTGGCTATGTCCGTTCGCAGCTTCAGTTTGATTACGGAGATGCCGGGCGAGGATTGATTGTTCCGCTTCGGCTGAGTCGCACCAATGAGCCTGTCGATTATTATTTCAAAAGTCCGACAAATTGGTCGCCATTGAAGTTCATGAGCGCCCATTGGCCGCGAAAGATGGGATTTGCCGGCACATCTCTCACGACATCGAGCCCATTGGCTGAGATAACGGTCGGGAGTCGCGTGACTGATACATATTCTACGTTTGCAGATGTGACGTTGTTTCATGACGGCGGGATTGAAGTCGAGTCTGTGGTTTTGGATGACGGAACGCAGTTGAATGATCCGTCTACAATCAAACAGACGGGTCAAACGAAAATTATTCTGCCCCGGGCTACTGGAAGTGCTACTGTAAAGTTTCGTCCGCAGGCTGGATTCGCTCTTTTCGGAGCGCACCTTTCAGGAAGTCGCCCCGGGATTTTCTATAATGTTATCGGGAATAATGGTGCTACATACAATTCATATAACCGTGTGCCGTCGTTCGGCCGTGGAGTGGCCGCAATGGATCCGGATCTGATTATTGTATCGCTCGGCACTAATGAAGCGTTCGGTCACGTTGATGAAGCGCGTATGATTGACCAGATCGACCGTCTGGTCAATGATCTGCATCAAAGTAGTCCGCAGGCGCAGTTGCTCCTTGTAACACCTATGGAATGTCAGCGGCGAAGTGGCAGGGGCTATGTTGTCAACTCCAATGTCAAGACAGTACGAAATATTATTGTTCAATACGGAAAGGATCATCACATACCAGTTTATGACTGGTATTCTAAGGCCGGAGGTGATTCGGCCTCTGGCAAATGGATAAGCGAAGGCCTCTACGGCAAGGATAGAATCCATCACACTGTCAGGGGGTATAAAGTTACGGGCTTTATGCTCTACGATGCTCTTTCCAAAGCTCTAAAATAGTTAATTCCACGTATTATTTAAATCGGTTCTTTAATCAACTACAATGCTTCCACTCGTCATCAACACGGAAAAGCTTGTTTCTTTGCTTCAGTTCGACAAAGCAAGTCCATTGCTGTTTAACTCGGGGCTATTCCTGCTTTTATTCTGTGGGTTTATTCTGGTTTATCAGCTGATGAGGAAATTTCATTATGCGAAAATGATTTTCGTCATCCTGTTTTCTCTTTATTTCTACTATAAGTCATCGGCTGAGTATTGCTTTATTCTGCTGGGTGTCTGTATCAGCGATTACCTTCTTGGAATTCTTCTTGGCGATTGCAGTAAGTCGTGGGAACGGCGTGGAGTAGTGTGGATCAATGTGTTGATGAATGTCGGGATGCTGGTTTATTTCAAATATCTCAATCTTATTTACGAAACATTCTGCAATCTGGCAAACAGGGATTTTGATGCTTTCGAGATCATTCTCCCTGCAGGAATTTCCTTTTTTACGTTCCGCTCAATAAGTTATATCGTTGACATATACCGTAAGGAAATCGAGCCGTGCCGCGATTTCCTGTCATATACATTTTATCTGACATTCTTTCCACCGTTGCTTGCCGGGCCCGTTGTCCGGGCAAAAGATATGTTGCCTCAGATCCGACACGATGCGGTTGCGGACAAGTCTATGGTTGCCGAAGGGTTGTTTCTGGTCATGTGCGGTCTTGTAAAAAAAGTTGTTGTAGCTGACTTCATCAGCCAGAATTTCGTTGACAGGATTTTCGATAACCCTTCTTTGTACAGTGGCTTCGAGAATATGATGGGTGCCTATGGATTCCTTATCCAGCTGTATTGTGATTTTTCAGGCTACAGCGACATGGCGATCGGCATCGCACTTCTGCTTGGTTTTCGATTCCTGGATAATTTTAACGCACCATTTAAAGCACAGAATCCGACGGAATTCTGGCATCGCTGGCATATCTCGCTTTCAAGCTGGTTGCGCGACTATGTCTATATTCCGATGGGAGGCAACAGATGTGGAAAGTTTCGTCATAATGTCAATCTGATGGCAACTATGGTTGTTGGCGGTTTATGGCACGGAGCGTCATGGATGTTCATGATCTGGGGCGGCCTTCAAGGTTTGTTCCTTGTTGGCCACAAAGCCATTGCAGGCAAAGTGTCCCGAGAATCGCGGCTGTCAACTCCGAAATGGCGCGTTGCCCTGAATATATTCCTGACGTTCAATCTTCTGGCGTTCAGCTTTGTCTTTTTTAGAGCCAGATCGATGGATGATGTAAAGGCAATTGGAACACAAATTTTCACGAATTTTCATCTTAATGTGGCACCTCAGTTTTTTGAGGGTTATCTGATGATCGTTCTGGTTATAATTGGAGCTATGCTGATGCATTTCGCGCCTTCGCGATGGACCGCTAAGCTGAAGTCAATTTATGCCGGATTGCCTCTGCTGATACAGGCTTTGGTTCTCGCATTGATTGTTTTCATCGTTATTCAGGCCCGGCAGAGCGATATTATGCCGTTTATATATTTTCAGTATTGAAGTTGTCAGAATTCCGACTCCCACAAAACTATGTTGTCTATTGATGATCTTGTAGTGTCGATCAGGCGCTGATTCGACGAGCCTCGAAATATGAGGTCTGTATTCTTTTGCGCAGAGATAAACGGCCCGTCAACAAGAACATCAATCATGGCGAGCAGTTTTGAGGTTTGGGGCTGTGACATAAGAGCCTCGTAGGTAAAGCCGGTATAGCACCATAATGTCAGCCCCATTGATTTTATGACTCTGATCAATGGTTCGAGACGTTCATGCTGATAGAACGGATCCCCACCTGAAAAGGTGACGTTAAAGCCATTGCGCCGTATAACTTCGGTGATTTCTTCAACAGTCATGTCGCGGCCGGCGGAAAAATCCCATGTCGAGGGATTGTGACAACCGGAGCAGCAATGCCTGCAGCCAGCAAAATAGATGGCAGTCCTGAAGCCTGGGCCGTCCACTGTCGTACCTTCTATAATGTCCACTACCCGTAAGGTAGTGGACATATTCGTAGGGGCTGAATTCGATTTTAATGATTCTATCTGACTGGACATTATTCCGGTTTCATTCGTGGACCACACGGTCATTCAGTTCTGCGAGTTTTGCGTTGTTCCATCTGTCTGTGGTGCCGACGAGGTAACCGGTGATGCGTTGAAGGCGGTCGATTGAGCGACTTCCGCATTTAGGGCATTCCTCAAGATTTTCGGTTGCGTCCTCAAAACCGCAACTCATGCATCTGTTCCGGTTGTGGTTGACTGAGCAGTAACCGATGTTGTTCTTGTCCATAAGGTCGACTATATCGGCAATCGCCTGTGGATTATGAGTGGCGTCGCCATCGATTTCGACGTAAAATATGTGGCCACCGCCTGTGAGGGCGTGATATGGAGCTTCGATTTCCGCTTTGTGACGTGGTGAACACTTATAATATACCGGGACGTGATTTGAGTTGGTATAGTATATTTTGTCAGTTATGCCGGGGAGTGAACCAAAACTTTTGCGGTCCTTTTGGGTGAATTTACCGGATAGGCCTTCTGCAGGTGTGGCAAGGACGGAGAAGTTGTGGTTGTATCTTTCAGAAAATTCGTTTACGCGGCTGCGCATGTGGCTTATGATTCGAAGTCCTAATTCCTGAGCCTCCTCGCTTTCTCCGTGATGCTTTCCGGTCAAGGCCACAAGGCATTCGGCCAGACCGATGAATCCGATTCCGAGAGTACCCTGATTGATGACAGATTCAATTGTTTCGTCGGGCTTAAGCTGGTCTGCTCCATTCCACAGGTGGGACATAAGAAGCGGAAATTGTTTGACAAGAGCTGTTTTCTGAAAATCGAAACGGTCGCAAAGCTGGCGTGCGGTTATTTCCAGAATTTCATCAAGCTTGACAAAGAAGTGTCTGATCCGCTCCTCTTTGTCTTTCAGCATCATCGATTCGATTGCGATTCTCACTATGTTGATTGTGGAGAAGCTGATATTTCCACGGCCAACGGACGTTTTTTCTCCAAAACGGTTTTCGAAAACGCGCGTGCGGCAGCCCATTGTAGCCACTTCGTATAGGTAGCGTTTGGGGTCATCTGCTTTCCATTTCTCATGCTGGTTGAATGTAGCGTCGAGATTGACAAAATTAGGAAAAAACCGACGTGCGGTAACCTTGCATGCAAGTTTGTACAGATCGTAGTTTGGGTCATCGGGCAGATAGCTGACACCGCGTTTCTTTTTCCAGATTTGAATCGGGAAAATAGCTGTAGCGCCGTTGCCGACACCTTCGTACGTTGAGTTGAGCAACTCGCGGATTATGCATCGGCCTTCGGCCGAAGTGTCGGTGCCGTAATTGATCGAACTGAACACCACCTGATTTCCGCCTCTCGAGTGGATGGTGTTCATATTGTGGATAAATGCTTCCATTGCTTGATGGACGCGGCTGACAGTCTGGTTTATCGCATGTTGGAAAAGTCTGTCGTTGCCAGAGAGCCCTTCGAGCGGCTTGCTTATATAATCTTTGAC
>JAIDXA010000267.1 GCA_029058705.1 Paramuribaculum sp.
ACTCTGACAGATCGTTCGTAACAGTGAATCGACCGAAGGCGCCTGAGCCTTTTGCATGCATTCTTCTCTCGGGAATGACCTCGCGGTCGAAATGGGCAATTTTTTCAAGATACCACACATTTTCAAGCGTGGCTGGTCCGCGGAGCCCCGCGGTTTCTACATTCTGGTTGTCGGCGATCGGGCGGCCGTTTTCAGCGGTTAGTCTTTTCTTATCCATACAATCATAATGGTTTTAAATAGTATTAAATGCCTTTATTGCAACTATTGCAACATTTATGTGGCCGGTTTTGTTTTCGCATCCATTCTCTGCGGCCGATTTCGGCTGCTGCATTTGTTTTTAAACAGTCTCTTGGTTAAATTTGCAGACAGATATGCAAAACAAGATGGAAAAGATCAACAATGAGCGTCAGCCTGTCGTTTCAGTAGTTATGATTGCTTACAATAAGCAGGAATATATCGATGATGCAATCAAAGGTGTCGTCTTGCAACGCACGCCTTTTCCAATCGAGCTGATTGTGATGGACGATTGCTCTTCGGATTCAACAGGTGAGATTGCTTTGCGATGGCAGGCAAGATATCCCGAAAAAATCCGCTATTTCCGAAATGATTCAAATCTCGGACTTCAGCGCAATTATCTTGAAGGATTCCGTCATGTCAGAGGTAAATATCTGGCCATATGCGATGCCGATGATTATTGGTGCTTTCGCGGCAAACTCAGGAAGATGGTTCGCTACATGGAAAAATATCGTGACTGCACGGTTGCGTTCCATCGTGTGATAAACTATTATGAAGCTACCGGCGAGAAGACTCTGAGCAATGGATCCACGCCGGTCGACTGCGGTGTCTCAAGTCTGGCAAGAAGCAATTTCATAACAAATCTGTCTGTCTTGTATCGTGTCGACGCGGTCGATATCAACCGCCTTCCCGAATGGATTCTGGATGACAGGGCTCCCGATTATGCTCTCCATATGCTTTTTGCCTCTCGCGGCCGGATTCATTTTTTTCGTCGGCCAATGGGCGTCTACCGCAAGGCGGCTGGAAGTGCGTGGAGTCTTAACGACCGCTTCACCAGATACCGCATGTCATTGAATGTCCGGCTTAATCTGATCCAGGAGTTTGACGGACGTCGGGAGATTACCGACGGACTTGCTGCTGCGGCCTCCGACATAGTTGGTGCCATGGCTGCGGCTGCATCCGGCGAGAGCCAAAGACGGGAAGTCGAAAGCTACGCCGCCATGCTTGGCATGGAATTGCCGGAATCCGGATCGGCAGCGGTTGCAGCCAGTCCCCGTTTGGGAGTGCTGAAGCGTGCATGGCGTATCTTGTTGCGGCTTATGCCGTTGCCCCGCCCTTAAACGTTTTAGGTGTCGTGGCTGTTATTGTAGTCAAACACACTCTTTGTTACTATGGATGTCTCTTTCTCCGATATACTGTTGGCTCTTGGACTTACTCTCATAGCTGGCCTTTCGACCGGGATTGGATCGCTGATGGCATTTTATTCAAGCCGCACAAATAAGAAATTTCTGTCGTGGGCGCTCGGTCTGTCTGCCGGCGTGATGGTCTATATCTCTTTCATGGAGTTATTGCCGGAATCAATGGGTGATATTCAGAAAACTTATAGCGGCAAATTGGGTGAAATAATCGTTTTGTTCTCGTTTTTTGCAGGAGTGGCGCTTATTGCGTTGATTGACTGGTTGATTCCCGAAGATGAAAACCCCCATGAAGTCATGGGGGTTGAATCGATGAGACACGACGGCAATGATCGGCGTCTCCACCGGACGGCCTTCATGCTTGCTCTCGCCATAGGAATTCACAATTTCCCGGAAGGAATTGCCACATTCATTGCCGGACTTGAGGGACTGTCCATGGCATTGCCGGTTGTTGTAGCGATCGCGATCCATAATATTCCTGAAGGGATTGCTGTGTCTGTCCCAATATATCATGCTGTCGGAGACCGTAGGAAGGCGTTGAAATTCTCACTTGTCTCAGGCCTGGCCGAACCGGTCGGAGCGGTGTTTGCCGCACTCTTTATTCTTCCGTTTTGGAGTCCGTCAGTGAATGCGATACTGATGTCGGCCGTGGCCGGAATCATGGTTTATATCTCTTTTGACGAGCTGCTGCCGGGGTCAGAGCGTTTTGGTCATCATCACATGGCTATGGTCGGTGTGGTTTCCGGAATGGTGATCATGGCGTTTTCACTTTTGCTCTTTTGAACTTTCCGGTGAAAAGAGAATCGCGCGGTCAATGGCGATAGCTTCTTCAGCAGCTGCCTCGGGAATGAATTTCCAGTTGGAGATCAGATTGCCTTCAATGACAGGTTGCCTCTCTATCTCTTT
>JAIDXA010000268.1 GCA_029058705.1 Paramuribaculum sp.
CTCATCTCTATGGGGCTGATATACACCGTCTATCAGCAACCGGTCAGCGGAACTAAACGCGTCTTTCTTGTTTTCTCCTTGCTGTCGGCCGGCTCAATGTTTCAATATGCGCTCGTTGCATATCTGCCGGTGTTTCTGGCTGGATGCGCCCAGATGCGCTGTTTCACCTTCCGGACGTTCCTTGCCGCATTGGTCGGGATCGCAGTCCCGTGGTGGATCGGTTGGGGGTTTGGCTGGATTGATTTATCAAAAATCGCTTTCCCGACTGATTTCAGCATTTTCACGCAGCTCGACATCTCGGACACAGCCCAGCTCGTTGCCGTCATCGCGGTGACAGTCATTGTCGGATTCGTCATGACTCTGACCAACATGGTCAAAGTCTACAGCTACAACGCACGGGCGCGGTCGCTGACCGGACTGCTTGTGACTGTCACCATCGCCACACTTATGCTTGCGATGATCGATTTCGCCAACATAACCGCCTATCTTCCTCTTCTCAACTGTTGTGTGGCTTACCAGACAGCGCTGTTTTTCAGAATAAAAGCTGAAAACCGCGGTTATATAGCGGTCTGCACGATTCTCTCACTTTATCTTATTCTCTACGTATGGGCACTCCTCGCATAATAATAGAGCGCAACATTCCTTTTGCGCGCGGCGTTTTTGAAAATATAGCGTCGGTCAGCTATCTCAGCCCCGATGAGATCACTCCCGAAACGATGGCCGGCGTCGAAGCTCTGGTGACACGGACGCGGACCCGTTGCGACCGGAATCTGCTCGCTGGCTCGAAATGCAGAATCATTGCCTCGGCAACCATCGGACTTGATCATGTCGACGCAGACTGGTGTCGCCAGGCCGGTATAACTGTCTGCAATGCCCCAGGATGCAATGCCCCGGCAGTGGCTCAATATGTTTTTGCCGCTATAATCGCCGCCTATGGAAAGGACCTCTCCAAACTGACAATCGGAATTGTCGGGGTCGGAAATGTCGGATCAATAGTGGCCCGCTGGGCCAAGGGAATGGGCATGGACATTCTTCTTTGTGATCCGCCGAGAGAACAGGCTGAAGGCCACGCCGGTTTCTGTTCGCTCGATGAGATTGCCTCGAAAGCCGACATCATCACCATCCACACCCCATACACGAAAAACGGTCTCCATCCGACACATCATCTGCTTGACTCCTCCTTTTTCGATTCTCTCCGGCGCATGCCGATGGTCATCAATGCGGCCCGCGGCCCGATTGCCGACAACGTAGCTTGGGTCAATGCGATTGAATCCGGAAAAACCGGTAAAGCAGTCGTTGACTGTTGGGAAGATGAACCGCATATCAATCGGCGGTTGCTGGAGCTGGCATATATCGCCACACCTCACATCGCCGGCTACTCGCGCGAAGGCAAGATCCGTGCAACCGCTATGGCTCTTGAAGCCGTAGCCGAAAATCTTGGATTGCCACATCCTGAAATTTCCGAACCGATGCCGCCATCAGCTCCCGATACGGTCACTGCGGATATGGTTGCCCGGAGCTATGATCCGTTTGCCGACACCGAAGCTTTGCGTAGCGATCCCTCTGCATTCGAACAGCTGCGCAACAACTACCGTCTGCGCCGCGAGGTCTTTTGAACACTGCTACTTTGACGCCTATTTGTCCGGTGTTACAGGAAAAAACTCCGGACAACCTGATCAACAGGACGAAAGAGCGCGGAAGTCCGCCCTTGCCCTGTTCATCGGTCAATCCACATAGTTCATTGATTAAATTTTGTCATATAGACACATGTCGGTTAATTTTGAACAAAAACTGATATAATTATTTAACAATTGAACTATTCCAATCAATGAAATTTATTCGTTTGCTTTTATTGGGGATTTCGGTGTCCAGCGTGATGCCTGTTGCCGCCCAGGATTATGCCTTCATATCTCTGAAAGGCAAGGGCGGTGTTGAGCATTTGGTTGCTGCTGACGGTTTTCAGCTCGATTATTCCGACGGACGCGTGGTTGTTACCGGAACGGATGTCGCTGAAAACACCCCTTTGACACTGTCATTGTCTGATCTGGAGCTTATGCGGTTTGCAAATTCTTCAGCTTCGGCTGATCTCACGCCCGTAGATATTCTTCCGGCCGGAATCGAGGTGTTTTCGCTTGCCGGCATTCGTATCGGATCGTTTGCTTCATACGATGAGGCCCGTGCGGCTCTGCCATCAGGTTATTATATTTTAAAAACAGCCTCCGGC
>JAIDXA010000269.1 GCA_029058705.1 Paramuribaculum sp.
TGTCCTGAGAAACGGCCAACCCCGTTCCGTTCCAATCATTTGTTGATCGGCGAGGCCAGGTCGGAGAGCTTTTCGGCGGCGTCGACTTTCGGATAGACTATCGTTTCAAGCATCGAGTTGGTCATTTCTTCGATGCCCTCGGCTGACGAACCGCTGAACTCGATGCTTTTTTTCATCGAGACCTCCATATAGCTTTTCATTGCGTTTTTGAGCAGAGTGCGGTCGTTATCAGTAAGTTTGTAATCGCCGTTATGTTCGATGATGGCGCTGAGTTGTTTTTCCCATTCTGATTTGCCGTCTAAAAGCATATGCCGGCATTGTTCTTTGTCGGAGGTGCGGTCGATTTCAGCAGCCATGTCATTGAATATTTTTGCGTAGTCGGCTGCAGGTGATTCGGAGGAGCAGGCAATGAATGTGAGCAGTGCGGAAACGAGCAGAAGTCTGGTGTTGCGGAAAAGTCGGTTCATTATATCTGGAAATTGTAGGTGGGATATTGTAAAAAATTGCTGTTCAGCAAAGTTACGATTTTTTGTGGAATCGTGACAAAACGAATCGGGAAAATTGCTTAATTTTGTCGCCATGACACATCAATCAAAATCGCTGTTCCGTTATGTGCTGTGGCTTGTTGCTGCAGCTGTTTTTGCCGGTTGCAACTCAGATAATGACATATTGCCGGGCCGCAGGCCTACCATTGAGTTCGACAGCCCCGACGGAGTCTATACAGTCAAGGTCGGAAATGACGTCAGGATAGATCCGGTCATCGGTAATGGGGAGTCTGCGGAATACCTGTGGACGATGAACGACGAAGTCATTTCCCGGACTCGTGCGCTGGTGATGAATTGTCCGCGGGAAGGAAGTTTCTACGTGATGCTGACAGTGGTCACTCCTGCCGGATCGACGTCGGCGGAAGCTCGCATAGATGTTCTGGAGAAGACGCCTCCGGTTATCGATCTGTCGGTTCCGGACGACGGCATATATGTGTTGTGTGGGGCGGAATACCGTTTTTCTCCGCGGTTCATCCATTCGGACGTTAACGGCTTTCGTGTAGAATGGAGCGTTGACGGGATTCTTGAGGCTCAGGGAGACGCGTTTGATTTCAGAAGGGATACGGCAGGGGATTACACTGTCGGGATAATGGCAGAAAACGAAGACGGCAAGAGTGAATTGACAGTGCCGGTTCATGTTGTCGACGAGTTGCCGCGCAGCCTGATGTTTCCGGTGTATACCGGAATGCAACCGGCCGATGTCAGATATACTTTCCCCCGACGCGGGGTTTTGCTTAGGCCTGTTGCCAAGAATATTCCTGACGGGGCGGACTTCCGGTGGAGCATCAACGGCAGTGTCGCCGATAATGTTGGGCCGGAGTTGTTTTTTACACCCTCGGTTTCTGGAGAGTATCGTGTCAGAGTCGAAGCGGAAGGAGTGTCGGCGGACTTCACGGTCGTTTGTGTCGACAGCGCCGAGTCGGCTCGCTACCCTACGGCAACCG
>JAIDXA010000027.1 GCA_029058705.1 Paramuribaculum sp.
CACCCAACTATTTAGTTATGAAAAAGGTTTATTTAATGATTAGGCTCATGTTAGGATGCATGACCGTTTTCGCTCAGAAGATTGACAAGAACGAAGCGAAACAACTGAAAGCGTTCCTCGCTCAGCCGGCAGAAAAAGAAGCTACCAATGCTGCCGCTCTCAAAGTGACCGATGTCAACAATATTGCCGGAATCGAAGGCGTCAAAGTCGAGAACGGCCATGTCACCGCTATAGAATGGGGCGACAAGCACCTTGCCGGAACTCTGGATGTTTCGGGGTTTACGGCACTTAAGAAACTGGATGTTTCCCGTAATAAGCTGACCGCTCTGAATGCCTCAGGATCGACTGCTCTCTCTGAACTCAACGCCTCGCGAAATGCACTTGCTTCGGCTGATGTCAGCGGATGCAGCTCGCTCTACAAGCTCTCTCTCAACCGCAACCGCATGACTGAAATTGAACTCGGCGAGCTGCCTTTGATCGAAAACATCAATGTGGCAAACAATTATTTCGTGAGTCTTGACGTTTCGAATTCCGCAACTCTTAAAACCCTCAATTGCCAGGGCAATCACCTCGAAAACCTGACCGTTTCCGGATGTCAGGCACTTAAGAATCTCTATTGTGGCTATAACAAATTGACCAGTCTTAATCTGATGGGAGTCGTAAACCTCCAGAATCTGAATGTAGACGACAATGAGATCAGAACAATGATCGTTTCAGGCTTGCCCAGTCTCTCCACATTTGTCTGCAGCGACAATAAGATGACCTCTCTCGGAGTCCGCAACTGCAACAATCTGCTCGACCTTGTCTGCTCCTACAACGATCTTACGACACTCAGTGTTGAGGGCTGCACCAATCTGACATTCGTTGATTGTTCCTACAACGACCTGACAACGCTGACTCTCTCTAACCAGACATTCCTCCAGCGTCTGCTCTGCAACAACAACCAGCTCAACACAGTCGATGTTTCATTTGACTCGGCTCTGACCTACATCAACTGCCGCTACAACATGATTACAGACTTCCGCACAATCGGATGCGACAATCTGAGAATGGTTGCTTGCCAGTGGAATTTCTAAGGAGACTTCTGAGTATCATACTAAATATGTGATATGATCTATTCCCGGACTCCGCCGTTGAGGCGGGGTCCCTTTTGTGTGTGACACTTCGGATTATACTGGCTCTACAATGCGCCGGCACAGAGGGCGGCTGTTGGCTATGTGGGAAAAAATCAGTAAATTTGCAGACTGAATACACTCCCTCAATTAAATAAAAAACATTGCGACTGAATGAAAAATATAAGAAACTTTTGTATTATAGCCCATATTGACCACGGTAAGAGTACCCTTGCCGACCGGTTGCTCGAATATACGAATACGGTCGGAGGAAAGGACATGCAGGCTCAGGTCCTTGACGACATGGACCTCGAGCGGGAGCGTGGAATCACGATCAAAAGCCATGCGATCCAGATGGACTACAATTACAAAGGCGAGCGCTACGAGCTCAACCTGATCGACACTCCCGGACATGTCGACTTTTCCTATGAAGTGTCGCGGTCCATCGCAGCCTGTGAGGGCGCTCTTCTTATTGTGGATGCCTCGCAGGGGATTCAGGCGCAGACAATCTCCAACCTGTATATGGCCATTGAGCATGATCTTGAAATCATACCGGTTATCAACAAGTGTGATCTCGACAGCGCCAAACCTGAAGAGGTAGAAGACCAAATCGTAGATCTTCTCGGGTGTGACCACGAATCGATTATACGCGCAAGTGGGAAAACCGGCATGGGAGTGGAGGCGATTCTTGATTCTATCATAGAGCGCATACCTGCCCCCAAGGGCGATCCCGAGGCGCCGCTGCAGGCTTTGATTTTTGATTCGGTTTTCAATCCGTTTCGTGGAATTATAGCTTATTTCAAGATTGTCAACGGTAAGATACGCAAAAACGATTTCGTCAAATTCGTTTCAACGGGCAAAGAATATCACGCAGATGAAATCGGAGTCTTGAAACTCGACATGGTTCCGAAAGAAGAGCTTTCCGCAGGAACCGTCGGGTATATCATTTCAGGCATCAAGACATCGAAAGAAGTGAAGGTCGGAGACACGATAACACATGTCGGCCGTCCATGCGACAAAGCTATCGAAGGATTCGAGGAAGTCAAGCCGATGGTGTTTGCCGGAGTCTATCCGATCGAAACCGAAGACTTTGAGAATCTGCGGGCATCTCTTGAAAAACTTCAGCTCAACGATGCCTCACTGACATTCCAGCCCGAATCGTCGATGGCTCTTGGATTCGGATTCCGATGCGGATTCCTCGGATTGCTCCATATGGAGATTATTCAGGAGCGTCTTGGACGCGAGTTCGACATGGATGTGATCACGACCGTCCCCAATGTTTCTTATAGGGTATATGACAAACATGGAAAAATGACGGAAGTGCATAATCCTTCGGGGCTTCCTGACATTACATTGATCGATCGTATAGAGGAACCCTATATCCGCGCCTCGGTCATCACTGCCGCCGACTACATCGGCCCGATCATGACGCTCTGTCTCGGCAAGCGCGGAGAACTTGTAAAGCAGGAATACATATCCGGCAACCGAATGGAGATGATCTTTGACATGCCGCTCGGCGAAATCGTGATTGACTTCTATGACAAGCTTAAGAGTATATCAAAAGGGTATGCTTCGTTCGACTATCATCTCCATGATTTCCGCGAATCGAAACTTGTCAAGCTTGACATCCTTCTTAACGGAGAAAGCGTGGATGCATTGTCGACCCTCACGCATGTCGACAATGCGGTGACTTTCGGACGCCGAATGTGTGAAAAACTAAAGGAACTTATCCCCCGTCAGCAGTTCGACATCGCCATACAGGCAGCTATCGGTGCGAAAATCATTGCTCGCGAAACGATCAAGGCCGTGCGTAAGGATGTGACTGCAAAGTGTTATGGCGGAGACATCTCGCGAAAACGCAAACTTCTTGAAAAACAGAAAAAGGGGAAGAAACGCATGAAACAGATCGGATCTGTCGAGGTTCCTCAGAAGGCGTTCCTTGCCGTGCTTAAGCTTGATTGATTGTTGGCTGCGACATGCCGCAACATATCAGCAGGATTGAGCGTTGAATAAGTATCAGAAAAATTCCGTATTTGTCGGGGCGATACCGGTAAGGCGTCCCGACCTGTCATTCGTTTCCGTGGCTATGCCGGCTTTGGTCTTTTTGCGATGACAGGTCGAGACAAACAACGGTTGTTGTTGTTTTATGAGTCGGGAAGACTCATCCTCATATAAATTTATTATTTCAACTATTATGTCAGAAAATACACTTGACCGAAATTCGAGGACTTCCGCAACGGACGATTCCAGACTGCGTGAAACTCGTGGGAGCGACGTCTTTTTCGCCGCCCGACAAGCATTACGCCGTCATGCAAATGGCGGAAACATCCTGATTGTCGCCACACTTTTTGCGTTGCTGATAGCGAATATGCCGGGTGTGAATTCAACTTATTTTGAATTCTGGGATCAGACCGTCCGTTTGCAGATCGGCGATTTCAACCTGTTCAGTCATTCCGGCGAACCGATGACAATGCTTCAGTTTATCAATGACGCACTGATGGCGGTTTTTTTCTTTACGATCGGACTGGAGATCAAGCTCGAGATCCTTGTCGGGGAGTTGTCGTCATTCCGTCAGGCGTTATTGCCGATAATCGGAGCGGTAGGCGGCATGATTGTTCCTGTCGCGATATTTTTCTTCATGAGCCGCGGCACTGACTACTCCTCCGGAATGGCCATCCCGATGGCAACCGATATCGCTTTTTCGCTCGGAGTGCTTGCCATGCTTGGTTCAAGGGTTCCGCTGTCACTCAAAATATTCCTGACAACGCTTGCTGTTGTCGATGACATTGGCGGCATCATTGTCATAGCCGTATTCTACAGCACCCATATCGAATTCATGATGCTCGTCTATGCGCTGCTTCTGCTCGGGCTGTTGCAGCTTGGCTCGGTTCTCCATCTCAAAAGCAAGATTTTCTATTTGGGAATAGGTGGAATTGTCTGGTTCCTATTTCTAAATTCCGGAGTCCATCCGACAATAGCGGGTGTTTTGGTCGCTTTTTGCATACCGGCATCGCCCGTATTTGCCCCGAAGCGATATATAAAGGCAATCCGTAAGGCAATCTCGAACTTCAATCAGGATGACGACGAGAGTCTTTCGCGGAAATCAATACTCGACAAAAGCCAGATGAACTGGCTTAAAGAGATAGAGTCAGCGTCCGACAAGGTGATTTCCCCGCTTCAGGAGCTTGAAGACTCCCTCCATCCCGTGGTGAACAATTTCATTATTCCGCTTTTTGCATTCGCTAATGCCGGAATCTTTCTGCTTGATATCGATCCTTCGACGATTGTTGAAGGGATAAGCCTGGCGGTTATATTAGGACTTGTTGTCGGTAAGACCATCGGAATATTCTGTTTCTCATGGCTGACAGTCAAAATGAAACTGGCGCCAATGCCCGAACTCGCAAACTGGAAAATGATGGCATCGGTCTCTGTTCTCGGAGGGATAGGCTTCACGGTGTCGCTTTTTATAGCTAATCTGTCGTTTTCCGGCAATGGAGTGGAAGAGATCGCACTCTTGAATCATGCAAAGATTGGAATTGTTGTCGGTTCGTTGCTTGCCGGTCTCATTGGTTTCCTGGCACTCCATCGGTTTCTTCCCAGTCCCGCCAAAACAAGTTCCGGCAAAGACCGGTTCGACAGAATCCGACAGTCTCTGAAGGGAGAACGTCATGACGATTATGAACGTTAATGAATGCTCAATAAATGTATTTTCTGTGTAAAATATTGCAGAATTCACATTTTTATGTTAATTTTGACGCGAAATGTTAAACACATGCGGATTGATGAATCCGGAGCACAACAATTCTGCTTTGGAATGTGTTAACATAATAAACATTAAATTTGGAGCGTGATCGTTTCCGGATATACTCTGCCGGCGCATGGCCGGCAGGTATTTCCCCGATCGGCATAGATAATGAGGATTCGAAAATGAAGAAGTCGACTATCTGGTTTCTCACAATAATAATGGCGGTTGCGTTTGTAGGTCTGTTATATGTGCAGATTGTCTATATGCACAATATGGTCAAGATGCGCAACGAGCAGTTTTCCGAGGGCGTAAAACGCAGTCTCTATGCAGTGTCGACGGCTCTTGAGCAGGAGGAAACACGCTATTTCCTCGAAGAAGATGTTGCGCAGATCCAGTCGTCTGTTCTGCCACGATATTCGACTCCGGGCGATAACCGTGCCGGTGTGAAATATTCATTTACGACTACAGAGGGAGTTACCGGAGACCTTACTTTAAAGGGCGATGCCGACAAACTGCAGCCTCAGTTGTCCGGATCGACATTGATCGGAGGAAACCGATCGCTTCAGGATGTGATCCGCGGACAATATATCTATCAGCGAAGTCTGCTTGATGAGGTGATTTTGAATATCATCAGTCAGTCAAGCAACCGTCCGATCGAGGAAAGAGCTGATTCGGCTCTGGTTGCGTCGCTTCTGAAAACGGAATTGTCCAACAACGGACTGAATCTTCCATTTGAGTTTGCTGTTGTCAACCGCACGGGAGTTCCTGTTTATGAGTCGAAAGGTTTTGAGCCGGAAAAGTCAGGAGACAACAACATGTTTGTCCAGACTCTGTTTCCAAATGATTCCAAAAACCGCATGAACTACATCAAGGTCTACTTTCCCGATAAAAGGGACTATATATACCATTCTGTAAAGTTCATGATCCCGTCGATGATATTTACGGTCATTCTTCTCATAGTTTTTCTTTACACGATTATCGTGGCGTTCAGACAAAAAAAATTGACTGAAATGAAAAACGATTTCATCAACAATATGACCCACGAGTTCAAGACTCCTATCTCGACAATCTCGCTTGCAGCACAGATGTTGAATGATAATGCGGTTCGCAAATCGCCGAAAATGCTTGAACATATATCAACAGTGATCAACGACGAGACAAAGCGACTTCGTTTTCAGGTCGAGAAAGTCCTGCAGATGTCAATGTTCGATAACAACAAGAACCCGACGCTCCGTCTGCAGGAAGTCGACGCGAATGTCGCTATTGCCAATATCCAGCATACGTTCAAGCTGAAGGTCGAAAAATATGGCGGCACTATCGCGGCTGACCTGAATGCCGACAATGCTAACGTCTATGTCGATGAAATGCACTTCACGAATGTGATTTTCAATCTGCTGGATAATGCCGTCAAGTATCGCGACGAGGAGCGTCCGCTCAAACTCAAAATAACGACACGCAACATCTCTGACAGACAACTTGAGGTTACAGTTGCCGATAACGGTATCGGAATACGTAAGGATGATCTGAAGAAAGTTTTTGACAAATTTTATCGTGTTTCGACCGGTAACCGTCACGACGTCAAAGGCTTCGGGCTCGGGTTGGCTTATGTCTACAAAATGGTGCGTGCTTTCGGAGGAGAGATAAGCGCCGAGAGCGAGCTTAAGAAAGGAACAAAATTTATTCTTATAATACCATTAACTAAAAATTGATAATTATGGAAGACCGATTGCGAATTCTACTA
>JAIDXA010000270.1 GCA_029058705.1 Paramuribaculum sp.
GGTGGAATACCATCCAGAAGAATATGACGACGGCAAAAACGAGCAGTAGTGCGGTGATGCGGCTCTTTGTCTGTTCGGGTGTGAGCTCTCTGGCGGGGGCGGCAGCGGTGTCTTTCTTTCCGGAAGCTGGTTTGTCGGAAGATACGGAAGCGTATGTTGAGCGTCCGAGTTTATAGATCAGGAAGCTGATGACCATCGAGAAGCATGCAACGGCAAACGCGTAGCTGTAGCCTGTGGTGAGGGCGTCCATGTAGTGGTCGGCGAATGCCTTGATGTCGGTGAATCCGAATTTCGCGGCGAATTCGGCAATAGTTACGGCAGCTTCGGGTTTGAGGGCCTCGCCGGCGATCAGTTTGTTGCAGATGCTGGGAATTGCGCCGTCGTATTCGAGGCTTGCGCCGCTGAGGGCGTATTCACACAGCCAGACAGTCACCATCGGGGCAAACATGGCGCCGATGTTTATGGCCATGTAGAAGAGTGAGAATGCTACGTCGCGTTTGTCGCTGTAGCGGGGATCGTTGTAGAGGTCGCCGACCATTACCTGAAGGTTGCCTTTGAACAGGCCTGTTCCGGCGGAGATCAGGAGCAGGGCCAGGAACATGATTATCATTGAGCTGACGGCCCCGCGCTCGGTCGGGATCGCCATTACCAGATAGCCCAGGAACATTACGATGATTCCGAGGGTTACGGTTTTCTGGAAGTTCCATTTGTCGGCGATCCATCCGCCGATCATCGGCATGAAGTAGACCAATGCCAGGAAGGTTGAATAGATGGTGCCGGCGACAGCTGTCGAGAAGCCGAATTTGGCCTGGAGGAAAAGCAGGAGGATGGCAAGCATTGTGTAGTAGCCGAACCGTTCTCCTGTGTTTGCCAACGCGAGCACGTAGAGTCCTTTTGGTTGATTTTTGAACATAAGCGATTGGTTGTTTATTGTGATTTATTCTGATGTTCTTGTCGGTCAGGCTTTGGCCTGTTCGCGCATTTTGATTGCCATGGCATAGAGGCGCATCTGTTTGATCATTGCCAGGAGTCCGTTGGAGCGGGTGGGTGAGAGGTTTTCCGCCAGGCCGATCTCGTCGATGAAGCGGAGGTCGGCATTGAGGATCTCGTCGGGGGTGTGTCCGTTGAGGACCCGTATGAGCATTGCGATGATTCCTTTTACGATTATCGCGTCGGAATCGGCGGTGAAGTCTATTTTGCCGTCGTGTTCTTCGGCGTTGAGCCATACGCGGCTCTGGCATCCTTCAATGAGGTGTTGGGGTGTTTTGAATTTT
The DNA here is from genome assembly GCA_029058705.1 of Paramuribaculum sp. Taxonomy (GTDB): domain Bacteria; phylum Bacteroidota; class Bacteroidia; order Bacteroidales; family Muribaculaceae; genus Paramuribaculum. The sequence goes on from JAIDXA010000270.1 coordinate 1,275, forward strand.
TCGTCGATCGGGGGGAGCGCGTTGCCCATGTCGATGATCATGGCGTAGCGGTCCATCCAGTCTTCGATGTCGGAGAATTCATCGATTATTTCCTGTTGAGATTCTGAAATGGTCATAGTGGATGGTTATTTTGCGGGTTCAGAGTAGATTAGTTCAAGCAGGACTTCGCCAACGGCTTTGAGCGTGGCGGGGTCTATATTGTCGAGGTTGTCGGAAACGGTGTGCCAGGTTGGCGGGAACGATCCAGTTTCCGGGTTAGCGGTTTCGATGATGTCGATGCACGGGATTCCGAGTGAGTTGATGTAAATGTGGTCGTCGACAACGGCTCCGCCGATATGATTGGGAAACCGGTCGGCGTAAGGGGAAGAAGCGGCGATGCCCCATACGCGGTCGACGATTGCGGGAGCGAAGCGTGAGGAGGCGTATTCGCGCGGGAATCTGGCGTTGCGTCCGCCCACCATGTCGAGGACTATTCCGAAAGCTGGCCGTTTTTCCGGGCTGTAGGGTTGGGATGCGACCCAGTGTTGCGTTCCGAGGGCCCATGAGTCTTCGCCGTTGCCTGAGTCGGAATCGGAGCCATAATCTTCAACGTCGGTGAAAAAGAAGTCGATGCCTATTTCGGGGCGCGCAGTGTGAAGCGCGCGGGCGATTTCGAGCATCACGGCGACTCCGCTGCCGCCGTCGTTGGCTCCGGCTACAGGTTTTTTATGGTTTGCCTTGTCGGGGTCGTTGTCGGCCCATGGACGGGTGTCGTAGTGGGCTATCAGCAGGATTTTTTTTTCGGCATCCGGATTGACGGAGGCGAAAATGTTGGCGATGGGCAGACGGGTTCCATCGAAGGCGGTTGCTTCTCCTCGCTGAACATATATGGTGTCCGCGCCATATTGCTTCATTTTCGCAACGATCAGTTGTTGGCATTTGGTGTGGGCTTCCGAACCCGGAGTGCGGAAGCCGAGGTTGACCTGATCGGCCACTCGCTGGAATGCGCTGTCGGCGTTGAATTCAGGCCTGACGGCTGTCGGGTAGGTGTCTTCTTTTGTTTCGGCCGTGGATGGTGTCGCTGTCGTGCGGGATCCGCAGGAAAACAGTACAGCCAGTCCCAGACCGATTAGTAGCTTCTGCATTAGTGATTTAAACTATGTGGGAGTCGAAATTTTGTATGAATTACATATAAAACGCTTGCTCGATGGGGCTGTTTTGTATCAACTCGGTTAAACAATGTTACAAAGATAGCGACTTATGGCATTATTATAAATGTGGGGGTATGGAAAAGCGTAGGGAAATGTTATTAAAGTTTGTTAAATTTAAGGCCGAGCGGAAAAAGAAAAAGCCGAAAGTTATTGACTTTCAGCTTTTTCAGTCGGGGTGACAAGATTCGAACTTGCGACCACACGCCCCCCAGACGCGTACTCTAACCGGGCTGAGCTACACCCCGTTTCGGTTATTGCGCTGCAAAGTTACGCTGATTTTTCGTTTCCTCCAAATGTTTTCGGAATTATTTTTTGAAGCCAGAGGCCGGTGTTGTCCGGAGATGAGTGGCAAATGGCGGAATTTCAGAAAAATAACGGAGTGTGTTAAAATAAGTAAATTCGCGGATGCGCTGATGGGTCGTTTGGATGTGTGTTCCGATGGGTTGCGGGACGTTTCATCGGTGGATTCTGTGGTTTTATTCTGATAACGTTCTTTTTTCGAATGGAGGCGCAGGGGTCAGTCAACCGCCGTGTCGGTGTGTGGCGGGGCAGTTGCACGGAAGCAAAAAAAATCGTAACTTTGTTTGCTTTTATTACGGGTAAGGGATTGTTGTGTCTGTCTGCCCCGGCTGAAAAGAGTTTTTTCAAAAATTTGAATCAACGAAAACGTATCAATAAGAATATGTCAGAAAGAGAAGAATACAGCGCGAGCAATATCCAGGTACTGGAGGGTCTCGAGGCAGTGCGTAAACGTCCGGCCATGTATATTGGCGATATTTCGGGCAAAGGTCTGCATCACTTGGTCTATGAGGTTGTCGATAACTCAATAGACGAGGCTTTGGCCGGTTTTGCCACACATATTGATGTGACGATCAATGAGGATGACTCGATCACCGTTGTCGACAACGGCCGAGGGATTCCGGTCGATATGCATGAGAAAGAGGGAAAGAGCGCCCTGGAGGTAGTGCTTACGGTGCTTCATGCAGGAGGAAAATTCGACAAAGGCAGCTATAAGGTGTCGGGCGGTCTGCATGGTGTCGGTGTTTCCTGTGTCAATGCGCTTTCCACCTATCTGCGCGCTGAGATTCACCGCAACGGCAAGTCGTATGTCCAGGAGTATTCATGCGGCAAGCCGACAACGGATCTTCAGATTGTCGGTGACAGCGACCACACGGGAACGATGATCACATTCAAGCCCGACGATTCGATTTTCACCGTCACGGTATATGACTACAACACACTTGCCAACCGATTGCGCGATCTGGCATTTTTGAATGCCGGGATAACGCTTACGCTCAGAGATATGCGCGCGGTCAACGAGGAGGGCGAGCCGCGCAGCGAGACGTTCTATTCAGAAAACGGACTGATGGAATTTGTCCAGTATATCGATTCAAACAAAGAGCCGTTGATCGAGGATGTGATACATCTGAACACCGAACGCCAGGGGATTCCGGTCGAAGTGGCTCTCACATATAATACGTCGTATAACGAGAATGTCTATTCGTTTGTCAACAATATCAACACGATCGAGGGCGGTACGCACCTGACCGGTTTCCGCCGCGGCCTGACCTGGACGCTGAAGAAGTATGCCGAGGACAACAAGATGCTCGAAAAGGAAAAGGTCGAGGTTGCAAGCGATGACTTCCGCGAGGGGCTGACGGCTGTAGTTTCCGTCAAGGTGATGGAGCCTCAGTTTGAGGGACAGACAAAAACCAAGCTCGGAAACAATGAGGTGATGGGAGCTGTGCAGACTGCGGTCAGCGAGGCGCTGAAGATTTATCTCGAAGAGCATCCGCGTCAGGCCAAGACTATTGTCGAGAAGGTGATTCTTGCGGCAAAGGCGCGTTATGCTGCCCGCAACGCACGGGATAAAGTTTTGCGTAAATCGCCTTTGTCGGGTGGAGGCCTTCCCGGAAAGCTGGCAGACTGCTCGAGCCGTCATGCCGAGGATTGCGAACTGTTTCTTGTCGAGGGAGACTCGGCAGGCGGAACTGCCAAACAGGGTCGCGACCGTCAGTTCCAGGCAATTCTGCCCCTTCGCGGTAAGATTCTGAATGTGGAGAAGGCGATGGACCACAAGATATTCGACAATCAGGAAATCACTTCCCTTTTCCGCGCGATGCGCGTCAGCATCGGTACGGAGGATGATCCCAAGGCAGTCAACATCTCTAAGCTGGCCTACCACAAGATCATCATCATGACCGATGCCGATGTCGACGGATCGCATATCGCGACACTGCTGATGACATTCTTCTTCCGCCGCATGCGTCCGGTCATTGAAAACGGTTATCTCTATCTTGCTACCCCACCTCTGTACAAGTGCAAGCGGGGCAAGGTCGAGGAGTATTGCTGGACCGATCAGCAGGTACAGCAGTTCATCATGAAATATGGTGAAAAAACCAGTGTGCAGCGCTATAAAGGTCTTGGAGAGATGAGCGCACAGGAATTGCGCGATACCACCATGTCGCCTGAACACCGTATGCTCAAGCAGGTCAATATCAGTGATGCTGCCGAGGCCGACCGCATTTTCTCGATGCTTATGGGCGAGGATGTGGCTCCGCGTCGCGACTTCATTGAGTCGAACGCGAACTATGCCAATATCGATGCCTGATGCCGTTGGCTGTCAGTCATAGTGGCGACATGTGGAAACCCTTAGTGGCGTTATTATGTTTTTATTAAAGATTGCGTGTCGGCTATGTCCGATACCAGATTGAATGGCTGATCCGACCGCAATCAAACTGTTATTTAAATTTCTTCTCATGACCAAAAAAAACAAAACTGCCACCCCCCGCCGCGCAGAGGCAAAAGATCTGCGCAGTGAGGTGCTTGCCTATATCTCGCGCCAGGGCGCGACGACGTTCAACTACAAACAGGTGTCGTATGCTCTCGGCGTCAATGGCGCGTCGGCCCAGAAGTCGATTGCAATGATGCTTGCCGAGATGGCGTTTGACGGAGACCTGATCGAGGTGTCGCCGGGTAAATACAAGTCGCCGCAGCGCAACAATGTGACCGAAGGGACATTCGTGCGGCGGGCCAATGGAAAAAACAGTGTAATAACGGATGCCGACGGCGAAACGATATCGGTTGCCGAGCGAAACTCGATGCATGCCCTCAACGGCGACCGAGTGAGGATCAACATCGCGGCCCGACGCCGGGGAGTGGAGCCGGAGGCAGAGGTTATTGAAATAATCGAAGAGAAAGACCAGACATTCATCGGCACTCTCTTTGTGGACCGACAGATCGCATATCTGCGGACCGACAGCAAGTTCCTTGCCAATGACATCATGATTCCGCGTGCGAAGCTGCGTGGAGGAAAGAACGGTGACAAGGCGGTTGTCAGGATCGTGTCATGGCCTGAGGATGACAAGAATCCTCGTGGGGAGGTGGTCGATGTGCTTGGCCGCACTGGCGAGAACACCACCGAGATGCATGCGATTCTGGCAGAATTCGGATTGCCTTACCGGTATCCGGAAAATGTCAATGCGGCTGCTGAAAAAATAGGCGCCGGAATAACGGATGAAGAGGTGGCCAGACGGACAGACATGCGCGATGTTGTCACTTTTACGATCGACCCGCGCGATGCGAAGGACTTTGACGACGCCCTTTCTTTCCGGGTGCTTGACAACGGAAATTATGAAGTCGGGGTGCATATTGCGGATGTGACGCATTATGTGCGTCCTGACACGCTTCTTGACCGGGAGGCTCAGAAACGCGCTACATCGGTCTATCTTGTCGATCGGGTTGTGCCCATGCTCCCCGAGCATTTGTCGAACGGAATCTGCTCGCTCCGTCCCGATGAGGACAAGCTTGCGTTTTCGTGTATCTTTGAGATGGATTCCCGGGCCAAGGTGACCGGCCACCGCATATGCCGTACGGTAATCCGCTCGAACCGCCGATTTACTTATGAGGAGGCCCAGCAGGTGATCGAAACCGGTGTCGGGGATTATTCGGATGAGATTTTGGCGTTGAATTCACTTGCGCAGATACTGAGAAAAGAACGCTATGAGAACGGATCGGTCGAATTCGACCGTGCGGAAGTCAGGTTTGACATTGATGAGTCGGGTCATCCGGTAAGCGTTTTCTTCAAGGAATCGAAAGAGGCCAACAAGCTGATCGAGGAATTCATGCTGCTCGCCAACAAGACAGTGGCCGCCACTATCGGCAAGCCTGCCGGTCATAAGAAAGCGAAGGCTTTTGTCTATCGAATCCATGACATGCCGGATCCGGGCAAACTCGCGGATCTGTCGAAGATTGCGCGTACGTTTGGATTCAAGGTCCGCGATTCCGGTTCGTCGCGCGAGGTGAACCGTTCGATCAACCGCATGCTTGCCGACATCAAGGGTCGCGGAGAGGAAAATTTCCTTTCGACACTTGCAATACGCTCGATGGCAAAGGCTGTCTATTCGACAACCAATGTGGGCCATTACGGTCTGGCGTTTGACTACTACACACATTTCACTTCGCCAATACGCCGTTATCCGGATATGATGGTCCACCGCCTGCTCGACCGGTATCTTTCAGGCGGGCGTTCGGTCAATCAGCCCAAGCTCGAGGAGCAGTGCAAGCATTCGTCGGAAATGGAGCAGCTCGCTGCAAATGCCGAGCGAGCCTCGATCAAATACAAACAGGTCGAATTCATGGGCGATCACATGGGTGAGACTTTCGATGGCGTCATTTCGGGCGTTACGGAGTGGGGGCTTTATGTCGAGCTGAACGAGAATCTCTGCGAGGGGCTTGTTCCTGTCAGGGATCTTGCCGACGACTACTATGACTTCGACGAGAAAAACTATTGTCTGATCGGCCGTCGCCGCGGCAACCGCTATCGTCTTGGCGATAATGTGAAAGTCAGGGTTGCGCGTGCCAATCTTGAGCGCAAACAGCTTGATTTCATTCTTGTCGATGACCGTGGACACGGGCCGGGCGAAGATGATCTCGGAAAGACTGTTTCTGTCAGTCAGGCTATGAAGCAGACGAAAAAGAAGCAGAAAAATAATTCAAGACAGAAAACACGGACGCGAACTCGCTCACGTCGCAATTGATACCGATATATTGATGTCAGATAATGGATTAGATGTTACAATCACACTTGACAGGCTACGTGTAAGGGCCTGTCATGGTGTTTTGGAGCAGGAGCGGCTGATCGGCAACGACTATGAGGTTACGGTCAGTCTGAGTTATCCGCAGGCTCTGCTTGCAGCTCAGGAAGATTCGCTCGAGTCAACGGTCAGTTATGCGGATGTCGCCTCGGTTGTAAAGGAAGAGATGGCGCGGCCGTCGTTGCTGCTGGAGAATGTCGCCTACCGTATACGGCAGGCTCTGATAGGGCGATTTCCAGATGTAAAGTCGGGGAGGGTGGCGGTAACAAAACTGTTGCCGCCCATACCGTCGGCGCAGCTTGCCGGGGCTACTGTCGAGCTGAGCTGGTAGAGGTTACGCGTGCAGGGAAAAACGGGCCTTCAGAATTGTGATGCAGACGGAAGACGGAATAATAATTTCAATTTATTTCGGAAAAACTCCGTCAGTTTGCAAAAAAATAGTTAAGTTTGCGTAAGAAACTGTTTTATTTTAACTGAGAGCGTTTCGAAGTCATGCCATTATGGCTGATCCTGTTTTGTCTTTTCTGTTGTCTTCGGGCAACTTTAATTCCATAAATTGACAATCATGAAAATAGAAAAAAAGGTTTGCGCCACCACTCATGGCGATGTGACATTGTACACACTTACAAATTCCAGCGGCTCGCGTGTGGTTCTTTCCTCGCTCGGAGCAGGTATTGTCAGTGTTGAAGTTCCCGATTCCGAAGGCAATCTTGCGAATGTGGCTCTCGGTTATGCCGATCCAGCCGATTATATGGCCGACGGACCGTGTGCCGGAAAGATTCCCGGACGCTACGCCAACCGAATAGCGGGTGGCAAACTGCGTGTTGAGGGACGTGATTATCAGCTTGCCGTCAATAATGGGCCCAATGCGCTCCACGGAGGCCCGACCGGTTTTCATAACCGGATATGGGACAGCCGTACCGAAGGCGATTCGGTAGTGTTCTACCGCACCAGTCCCGACGGAGAGGAGAATTATCCGGGAACGGTGAATGTCACTGCGGTCTACAGCTGGTCGGACGACCATATACTGAAGCTTGAGCTTATAGCCGGGACAGATGCTCCGACGGTTGTCAATCTGACTAATCACGCCTATTGGAATCTTGAGGGCGAAAACTCCGGTTCTGTACTCGGACATAAACTTTATCTCACAGCCTCGCGCTATTTACCGACAGACGAGTCGCTGATTCCCACGGGCGAAGTTGCTTCCGTGAAGGGCACGCCGATGGATTTCACAGTGGCCAAGACTCTTGGTGAGGATATAGAAAAGCAGTTCCAGGCTCTTGAATACGGGAAAGGAT
>JAIDXA010000271.1 GCA_029058705.1 Paramuribaculum sp.
GGCGGATCCCGCATCCCGCAGCTGAAATTCATGACCGACGCCGATGCCGAATCGATCCGGTCGTCTGTCCACACTCCCGCCGACAGTCTGAAGACACTGAAACGCAAAAACATAATGGTCATCACGCTCGAAAGCGGATCCAAATTCTGGCTCGACTCGCTCAACGACGTCCCGCAGGCTCACAAACTTGGTGTGATGCCATTTCTCGACTCTATCGCCTCCCGATCGCTTGTCAACACCCACCTCCTCGCAACCGGCAAGCGCTCCGTCGAAGGCATCAGCGCCATATTCGGCGGATTCCCGACATTCGGCGACATGCTCTACATGTCATCGCCCTACAACGCAAACACCGTCGACTCCTTCGTCTCGCTGCTGAAAAACGAAGGCTACGCCTCCCGCTTCTACTTCGGGGCAAACCACGGATCCTACTCAATCGATTCTTTTCTCAAGGCAATGGGATTCGACTCTGTGATCGACCGCGACTCGTTTGCCGACGACTCACACCACGACGGCCTTTGGGGCATATACGACCACGCCATGGGTGAATATGCCGCACTCAACATCTCGGAGCTGCAACAGCCGTTCGTCGCCGGATGGTTCACTCTCCACCTCCACGAACCATTCTCAGTTCCATCCTACTGGCAGCCCGCACCATACCGACACAACAAACCTGGGCCGATGCGCTCTGCCGAATACACCGACATGGCGCTACACCACTTTTTCGAAATCGCACGCACCCAGCCATGGTTCAACAACACCATCTTCATCATTACCGGCGACCACGGCAGCCGCGATTTCAAAAACACACCCTTCGACACCGGCTATATCCAGCCCCACGTAATGTTTCTCGTCTACACCCCCGACGGCTCAATCGCTCCCCGTCGCGTCACCGACCGCGTAATGTCGCAGATCGACATCGGCCCCACAATACTCGGACTTCTCGACTACCCCAAAACCTACTTCGCCCTCGGAACCGACATGGCCGACTCCCGGAGTCCACACTACGCGCTCGGATATTTCAACGACCAATACACCGTTACCGGAAACAAATACCTCATCACCCTCGGCTCTTCCCTCGATGCACCCGACAAAGTCTTTGACATCACGGCCGATCCGCTCCTGCTCAACCCGCTCTCTTCATTCGACCGGACCGAAGTCTCGGAAATGATTCATTGGGCACAGGCATTTCTTCAGGACTACTCCTCGCGCATGAACTCCGACCGTCTACGGCTTTAGAGTATGTTTTCTTTTAGAAATTGTTTAAAAACTTTTTCAATCACACAGCCGTTTCTATTTCAACACCTACGGTTATTTTTTAAGAGTCTGTTTTACATTTAACTCAGGTTAGCATAAAGATGGATTTATGATGGATTTCAGCGAATTGAGAAAGGAACAATTGCCACATTGCGACTTATGGGATCTGGAGGAATTCGCCAAAAAAAGCTTCAGGATTATTTTGAAGGTTCGATCCATCATTCGTTTTATTGTCAACACGGTTTAAATTCAGACACTCTCTAAAATTACTTATCCAAGTATGACTAAATTCTTCCGTTTCATATCAGCACTGTTCAGCCCGCTCGTAGTTCCATGCTATGGTCTGGCGCTCGCTCTATGCGTCACCCCTCTGGCCATCCTGCCGGTCAACGTCCGGCTTGTCGTTCTCGGAATTTCAGCACTCCTGCTTTTTATTGCCCCGCTGATCGCCATACTGCTGCTCTATCGAGCAGGATTCGTCACCGACCCCGGCCTGAATCTACGGAAAGAACGAACCATCCCCTACTGCGCGACAATGCTCTGCTACCTCATTTGCGCCTGCTATCTCATGCGCATCGGAGCGCCCCTTTGGCTTCCCGCAATCATTATCGGAGGTTGTCTGGCAATCCTCATAAACCTGATAGTCAACCTCCGATGGAAAATCTCCGGACACATGGCCGGCATGGGCGGACTTGTCGCTGTCACATTCTTCCTGACTATAAACGGACTTGCCATACGGCCAATGTTGTGGATAGTCATTGCAGCTCTTCTGCTCGCCGGACTCGTCGGCACCGCACGCCTCGCGCTTAACCGCCACACCCCCATGCAGGTCCTGTGCGGATCCATCAACGGTTTCCTGTGTGTCTACCTCTGCGCGTTCCTCGGCCTGATCCTCTGATAAACCATTCCAATCCATTTAACCGCCCTATCCGGCTTCCACCCCCTGTCCCAGAAAACCTCCCCCCGCAAACTTACCTGAACCTCAGGCACGGTTGTCAGCCTTGAAACTTATGTTGTATAACATGTTCTGAAAATACAATCATTCGACTGATTTCATTAATTTTGCAATCTGTGAGGAGTTTATGGCTATATCTTCTATTATTTCCGCTACAGTTGTCGGTAAAAGCGCAATCAATGACAGCTGAGGCCTATTATGTGTCTGCTTTTAATGAAATGTCAGAGATGCTTGCCGGGCGAGACACGCTGTCAATAAAAAGAGCCGTCTATCTTGCCGAATGGGCATATTATGAAGGGAAATTGGACTACAAAACCGACTTCTGCGATGAGATTGACAGAATAAAAACGTTTATTCTGTCTTTCTATGAGGTAAA
>JAIDXA010000272.1 GCA_029058705.1 Paramuribaculum sp.
TTGAATTCAAATCCTTGATGACCGCCAAATATGTCTCCGAAGGCCGAGAATATATCTTCCATAGACATGCCTCCGCCGAAACCACCGAATCCGCCTGCGCCACCTCCGGGGAATCCCTGTGGCCCCATGTTGTGGCCGAACTGGTCATATCTCTGGCGTTTTTCGGGATTGGAAAGTACGTCGTAGGCCTCAGCTGCCTCTTTGAACTTTTCTTCAGCTTCCTTATCGCCAGGGTTCTTGTCCGGGTGATATTTGATGGCGAGCTTGCGATAGGCTTTTTTCAGCTCGTCGGGCGTGGCTGTCTTGCTTACGCCAAGCACTTCATAATAGTCTCTTTTGTTTTCCATATCAATCTCTATGGCGGAATGGTTATTGCCCTACGGCCACTTTTGCGTAGCGCAGCACTTTGTCGTTTATCGTGTAGCCCTTGGTGGGGGTGTCGATCACTTTGCCTTTTTGCGATTCATCGTCGGTGGGCACCATTGCAATGGCTTCGTGGAGTTCCGGATCGAATGATTGTCCGGTGCTTTCGATGGTTTTCACCCCATTCTGCTCAAGAAACTTGATGAGTTTGTTATATATGAGAGCCATGCCTTCCTTTACCGATTCGGCGTCATCTGTATCTTTTATGGCTTCGAGTCCGCGTTCGAAATCATCGACTATGGGAAGCAGCCCTTTGAGGACACTCTCTGAGGCATTGCGGATGATATCTCCTTTTTCCTTGATTGTACGCTTGCGGAAATTATCAAATTCTGCCATCAGGAAGAGGTATTCTTTCTTCTCTTTTTCAAGTTTGGCTTCTGTTTCCCCTAATTGAGCGGCGAGTTTGTTGATTTCAGACATCTCGTCGTTTTCGATGGTTTCAGCTGTTTCATCTGCGCCGGCTGTTGCAGCGCCGGCATCATCGATTATTTCGGTGTCCGGATTTTCTATTTTGATTTCTTCTGTGGAATCCGTCGGGTTGTTATTTTTTTTTGACATGAGTGAATATCGTTTTAGGTTAATTTATCT
>JAIDXA010000273.1 GCA_029058705.1 Paramuribaculum sp.
CACCGCAATCGGCCATTCATGCCGGCCCGGTGGGCTGGTCTAGGTGTTTAACCCCATGAACCCACATCGCAGAGCTCAACAGCCCGAGCGAAATCATCAACTCCGACGGCATCATCTACACTTCCCGGGGAAAATACAACACCGACAACGGTCTTGCCGACCTGCTGAGCCGGTCATCCGTCAGAACCAACAAAGGAAACATACTGATCGGCGACACACTGTTCTATGACCGGAAGAAACAATATGGCGAAGCCTTCGGCAACATGATACTCATTGACTCCGCACGCCAGAGCAGCATTCTCGGCAACTACGGCTTCTACGACGAAGCGCGGGACAGCGCGTTTGTCACAGGACGCGCAATTGCCAAAGAATATTCCAAAGGCGACACGCTCTATATCCACGGCGACACGATACTGACATATCTCGACCTGATCGACTCCACACGAGTGACCAACGCTTTCCATAACGTCCGCATTTTCCGATTTGACATTCAGGCAATCTGCGACTCGCTTTCGCTGACCGAACGCGACTCGATCATGCACCTTTACCGTCATCCGGTGGCATGGAGCGACAACCGCCAGATTTTCGGAAACGTAATCAACGTCCACATGGCGGACTCGACCGTCGACTGGGCACGGCTTCCTCAAACCGGATTCATGGCCGAACACATTGCCGAGGACTGCTACAACCAGATATCCGGCAATGACATGACCGCATGGTTCAACGACTCGACAATAACGCGTCTGTATGTTGAAGGCAATGTCATGCTTAATGTCTTTCCGATGGAAAGCGACTCGACATACAACAAATTCGCCTATGTCGAAAGCAGTTACATGGATTCTTATTTCAACAAAAACGAAATAGAGAAAGTTGTTTTCTGGCCGGAGACAACCTCTAAAATCACGCCTCTTTATCTGGCGAAACGGAATGCCTACTTTCTCCCGAAATTCGGTTGGTATGACGATATTCGGCCTCGAACTCCAGGCGATGTATTTGTCATCCCGCCGGAAATGATCGAACTTTTCCGGACAGCCGATCCGATTAAGCCGGAAGAAATTCAAGCATCCCGACAGGCTACAGACCCGAATCCCAAAGCTCCGGCCCCGACAGACCTCACCGGCTCAGTCTCAGACTCCATTGCAGGAGCTCCTCTCCCGACCAAACTCGACATTGACAAAAACTTGCAAAACAGCTCCGGTCAGAGTGAGATTCCCGTCCGTCAGCCCCTCCCTGCCGACAATAAATCTTCAGATCAAGGAAAAACGCCCGGCATCACCCCGCTTCCAGCTCCCGTCGAAGCCACTGACGAAGAAAACCTCGGAGCCCCTCTTGACTGACACAACATCCACCCTTCCGCCAATATGAAACGGCTCGTTTTTTTGAGTCAATCTTTTTGCATGTAAGAATGTTTTTCTTTAATTTTGCCACATTGCCGGCTCGGGTTAAAGCCAGAAACATTTCTGTCACTTATCGAATCAATCTCTCAAATGAAACTTCATAAAACGCTTCTAACGACCTCCGCAATCCTACTTTCCGCCTCATTAAGCCATGCAGTCGAAAAAGCAGACTCACTGTCAGCCCTAGCCGACAAAGCCCCGGCCAACACTTCGCTGAATTTCAGGGCCGGCCGAGCGCTATATGAAGCGGGACATAACCGGAAGGCGCTTCCATATCTCAACCGCGGCGGCAACGACGCGAATCCATGGATTGCCCTGATTGAGCTTGAAGACTACAATTTTGAAGCAGCTGCTGCCCGCGCTGAAAAATATCTCGCCTCGAAACATGATGCAACCGCCCCTGAACACTCACTGGCCGAAGAGATAATCGACCGTGCCGGAATTGGCCGGACAATGCTCGACCGCGTTGAAAAAGTAATCGTCATCGACTCATTGACCGTTGACAAAGAATCCTTCTTCCGTGCCTACTCGATTTCTCCGACAACCGGAACAATAGCATCTCCGACAGCTTTGCCAGGCAATATGAAAGCCGCGCGTCCGACAACAGTCTATGTTTCCGAAAACGGCGAGAGGATGCTGTGGGGGCAATATGACAAAAACGGGAACAGCCGCATAGTCGAGACAAACCATCTCGCCGACGGATCATGGGAAGCCCCGGAACCGATTGGCGACGACCTCTGTCTCGGTGCTAACGCAAACTTCCCGTTTCTTCTTTCCGACGGAATGACGCTCTATTATGCCAGCGACGGCGAAGGATCTCTCGGAGGATATGACATCTACGTAACCCGCAACGACGGCGACCGTTATCTAAACCCACAGAACATCGGCATGCCCTACAACTCTCCGATGGACGACTATCTGCTTGCAATCGACGATGCAACCGGAATCGGATGGTGGGCCACCGACCGCAATCTCATTCCAGGGAAACTCACCATTTACATGTTTATCCCTCAGGAACTCCGTGACAACTATCCGGTCGACGGCACACCCGATCTCATCCAACGCGCCCGCATCAGCTCAATAGCCAAAACGCATCGGCAAGGGGAAGACTATTCAAAATATTTCGAAGCCGTCAGAAACATAATGAAAAACGCCTCGTCCGACACCACCGACGGCAATCTCATGTTCGCTCTTCCAGACGGCAGGGTCATCAACCGGATATCCGACCTGACCCAGCCTGAAGCCGCTGAACTCATGCGTGAATACCTGTCGGCCTACGACGAATTCACCGATCGGAAAATCCGGCTGTTGTCGCTCCGACAGAAATATCGCGAAGGCAACACCTCCCTGACCGATGAAATTCTCAGCGAAGAAGCCGAACTCGAACAGATGCAGACTTCTCTCCGCAATCTCGCCAATGAAGTCATTTCTGCAGAAACCGGAATGTAAACTGCAAAAAGCAACAACCCACTTCAATTAATTCCGGACAATCGGGGACGATCAATTCCGCGCCAAAGACTTCACGACACACAAACGCCAGCAGTCCCGAGTCAAATGGTCGGCAACCGGACGTTCTCATCACCTCTACCTCCACAATAACATCCAAACATGTCAGAAATGATTGATTTTCGTTTAATAACCGAATCGACCGACAAATACAACTTCCACTCCCACACACAGTTCTGCGACGGACATGCATCTATGGCAACGATGGTCGACGCAGCTCTGGCAGCCGGATTCCGCCATTGGGGCTTCTCCCCTCACTCGCCCATATGCGTTGAATCACCATGCAATATGAAACCGGCTGATGTGTCATCCTATCTTGACGAAGTCAACCGACTGCGCAAGATCAACGGCTCCGCAATCAGCCTGTACGCCGGAATGGAAATCGACTATCTCAGTCCGGACTGGGGGCCTGCAATTAAATATTTTCAAGAAATTCCTCTTGACTACCGCATCGGTTCGGTCCACTTCGTCAGATCGAAAGATGGAGAAGATGTCGACATTGACGGAAACTTCGAGTCTTTCCGTAAAAAGATGGACCGACATTTCCGAAACGACATCCGTTACGTTGTCGACCGATTCTTCGACAACTCGCTCGAAATGGTTTCAAGAGGAGGATTCGACATCATCGGCCACTTCGACAAAATCGGCCATAATGCGTCCCTATATCAACCCGGAATCGAAGAAGAGCCATGGTATGAATCGCGCGTCTGCGAACTGATCGACGCGATCGCAGCTGCCGGAATCTATGCCGAGATCAATACCAAAGCCCGATCGAAGCACAATCGTTTTTTCCCATCCACAGTCTATTGGCAACGCATCATCGACGCAGGAATTCCTATCCTTGTCAACAGCGACGCACACCATCCCGACCTTACCGACCAGTCACGACCCGAAGCATTCGAGATTCTATCGAAATTATAAGGAACCCATCCATGCGACTATTGTTAAAATTTATCGCTTTGCCTCTTTCCTTAGCGACATTCCAATCATGCATAAACGAATCATACGAACCGACACTGGACGTCCGACCGGTATTCGAGCTTCATCCAGGCGACACGTTACCGTCTTTCTCCATTAAAATGAGCAATGGGGAAACCATATCGACGTGCGATCTGAAAGGCAAACAGACATTCATCCTTTTCTTTTC
This sequence comes from Paramuribaculum sp., assembly GCA_029058705.1. Taxonomy (GTDB): domain Bacteria; phylum Bacteroidota; class Bacteroidia; order Bacteroidales; family Muribaculaceae; genus Paramuribaculum. The sequence continues at coordinate 4,051 of JAIDXA010000273.1, forward strand.
CACACGATGTCCTGACTGCCGACATTTCCTTCCGGTCATGCAACAGTTCCATGAATCATGTCCCGATGCATATATAATAGCTGTTTCCAGAGATGAATCCTCTCAATCGGTCATGGATTACTGGAACAGCAATGGGTTTTCCATACCATGCTCCCCGCAGTCCGATCAGACAATCTACCGGCTGTTCGCCTCAACCGGAGTCCCGCGACTGTTCATCTCAGATCCGGAACAGACAATAACACATGCATTCTCCCCTGAAAACCTCCCCGACTGCATGTCATTGATCAGAATCGCCACTTCTGATCAAGAGAGTGTTTTATAACGATTATCAATAAAAGGACGGTGAATTTTCAGTCATGACTCCATACAGATCCGCTATTTAATTTTGCCAAGCCTCCTCAAGAAAGACACAGTTTTCATGACTATCACACCGGCATTCTCCCGATTTTTCGCTAATTTTGCAAATTAGTGTGATGAAGAAACTCGTCAAATGGCCATATAAGATTCTGCGCACTCTGCTGATGGCAGCGGTCGTGCTATTATTCATTCTTCCTGCGGGGCTATATGTCGCGCTCTCTTTGCCTGTAGTCCAGCAAGAAATAGCATCGACTGCGGAAAAGGAACTTGGCCGATTATTGTCTGTCAATGTCAAAATCTCCGACATCTCCATCGTGCCGTTCAACCGGTTGTCGCTTCACGACGTGACTATCTGCGATTCAGACGGAGTCCCGGCCATTTCAATAAACCGGCTCGGCGCCGGAATTTCACTTCTTGACTTGCTGATGCGTGGCGACATTATAATAACCTACGCCGAACTGTCAGGCCTAGACGCACGACTTACAAAAGCCACCCATTCATCGCCTCTCAATATTCAGCCAATTATCGACGCACTCAAGCCCAAAGACAAAAACAAACCGCCGACACGTTTCGATCTGCGGGTAAACACCGTCGTGATACGAAACTCATCGGTTTCCTACGATGTCTTGTCAGCACCCGCCGACACCTCGCGTTTCAACCCCGATCATATCCAGATCCGATCGCTCCGCGCCGACATAGTGGCCCCACAGATCAAAAACGATGATTTCATCATTGACCTCAGACGCCTTTCCATGTGCGAGCGGTCAGGCATAAAGATCAATAACATTACCGGACTTTTCCATATTACCGCAAACGGATCAACAGCCGAAAATCTCACAATCGATCTGGCGGCATCACACATCTCACTCAACGACATCAATCTGACCTACAACGGATTTTCCGAGCTCAAACAGCTGTGGAGCGAAAAGCCGGTTCTGATTGACATCAACAAAGGAAGCTACATCAGCGCCTCCGACATCGTACCGTTCGAGCCACGGCTGAAAGGGCTCGATCTGACGCTCTACACCGATTTACGCGCAGAAGCAACAAAGACAAGCCTGAGAATAGACCGTCTTGACCTCAATAGCTCCTACGGATTCGCAATCCGGCTCGAAGGCTCGGCCAGCGACTATCTGAACCCGAAAGAAATGTCATTTGACATCCCGGAATTCACATTCGACATCAACGCGCCCAAAGCCCTTGATCTGGTGGGAAGATTTGTCAAACTCAAACCGGACGCAGCCAGAATCATATCGAATCTCGGAGAAACATTTCTTTCCGGATCCGCTTCGGGAACGCTTGCTTACGGTGACGTGACCGCCGACATAAAAACCGAAGCCGGAGATGTTTCCCTGGCGTCATCCTATTCGTCAACCAAAGCCCCCGCTTTCACAGGAAATATTGAATTGACTTCATTCAGCGGCGCCAGACTGATGAACGGAATCAGCGGCCCGCTCAACAAACTCGGAAATCTCACGGCCAGGGTCGACTACGACATCACATTGCCCGCCTCCGGACCAGCCGGCTCGGCTAAAGTCAAAATCGACGACATTGTCTGGAGCGAACACCACTTCACCGACATCACCGCACAAGCACACGCCGAAGGCAGCACATATGCCGGGTCGCTCGTTGTCGATAACCCCGGAATAATGATCGACCTCGACACGAAAGCAACAATCGACGGGCCGGAGAAAAGAATCTATCTTAACCTCGCAGCCCGCGACATCGAGCCGGCCTTATTCAACATTGACACAGCCCACCCCGAACGCCGGTTCTCAATTTTCTGCATCGGAGAAGTTTCCGGACCAGACATCGATCACCTTAACGGACAGATAGACATTGACGATCTTCAATATGGCTCGGAAAACGCCTCAATCTATCTTCAGGATCTGGACTTCCAGCTTTCCCATAACGACGGATTCAACCAGATCCGGCTAAATTCCGACATAGCCGACGGCCTTGCCGAAGGAAACTACCGGCTTTCTGCCCTTCCCCGAATCTGCATGTCTATGCTGTCGGGCATAATGCCGTCACTGATCCCGGACACACCGACCGCCGGGAAAGACACCCCGCAGGCTGACGACCGCCTGTACTACAGCCTGACGATCAAAGACACCGCCCCGATAGAACCGCTTGTCAAACTGCCGGTCAACGTGATCCATCCCATAAGAATCACCGGAGGCATTGATGCAGCCACACGGTCAATTGATTTCAATCTTGATGCTCCATACCTGCAACAAGGCAACAAACTGATCGAAAACACCTCGCTGACAGCCAGCGTCAAAGCATCTGACGGCGATGACATTCCAGGCTATGGCGAACTGACCCTTTCGACAATGATGCCGACAAAAAACGGACCGCTTACACTCATGACATCCGCCTATGCCGTCAACGACCACATCGACACTCACATAGACTGGAAAATAGCACGCGACCGCGATTTCTCAGGCAATCTCAATCTGTCGGCCGGATTCAGCCGGGATTCACTGCATAATCTTCAGACCAGAATCGACATCAATCCCGGACAACTTGTCTTCAACGATACGGTATGGAACGTAGAACCCTCCGTTATCGACATCCGGGGAAAAAGGATAAATATCCATGACTTCCGCGTCGGTCGCGACCGGCAGTTCGTAACGATAGAAGGTGCGGCATCAGCCTCACCATCCGACACGATCCTAATGACCCTTGAAGACGTAAACCTCGACTATATCTTTGAAACACTGAACATTCCGACCGCAATGTTCGGCGGACAGGCAACAGGAAAATTCTATGCAACCGACCTGTTCACAAACAATCGGAAAGCATACACTCCCGGCTTAAGTGTAAAACGCCTGACCTACAACAAATCCCTGATGGGCGACGCATTCATCAAGTCGGAATGGAAACCCGAAAACAAAGCGATAACCATAGATGCCGACATCTCTCAGAACAACGGACGCCACTCTTTTATAAAAGGCCAGATCAAACCGACAGTCGACTCGCTCGACCTAAGTTTCAATGCCGACAGGATCTCCGTTGGATTCCTGCGGCCATTCATGTCGGCATTCGCAACCGACATAACAGGAATGGCTTCTGGAAAAGCAAGACTCTACGGAAGCTTCAAACTCATCGATATGACAGGCGATATCTATGGAGAGAACGTGACCCTGTCGCTCGGCTTCACCAACACATCTTACTCTACAACCGACTCGATCCATTTTTCACCCGGACGCATAGATCTCCCCGATCTTACCATACGCGACACCTACGGCAATACAGCCAGACTAAACGGATGGGTCACCCATGAATGCTTCAAATCGCCAAGATTCAGCTTCCAGGTGCGCGACGCTTCAAACCTCCTCGTCTACGATGTCAGAGAGAATTCAGACACACGATGGTTCGGACGTATTTTCGGAAACGGCACAGCATCGATCAATGGCGAACCCGGGCTCGTCGAGATCGGGGCAAGCATCTCGACTGCTCCAAACTCTACGTTCACGTTCGTATTATCCGACGAACTCAACGCCCAGGAATATAATTTCATAAAATTCCGCGATCGTGACCGCGCCCGAAAAGACTCAATCGCACGCACCAACGCCGAACCGGAGATTGTGCGCAATCTGAAAGCACGCATAGCGGCCACCAATCCAGAAGGAGCGCCGAGCGTCTATCGCATCAACCTCAGCGTCGACGTCAATCCCCAGGCCAAAGTTACCCTGATAATGGACCCGGTCGGTGGTGACCGCATAACCGCCTATGGAGCCGGAAACATGCGCATGTTCTACGATTCTGCAAACGAAGACATGCGGCTCAACGGAACCTATACAGTTGAACGAGGAAAATACAACTTCACCCTCCAGGACATAATCATCAAGGAATTCAATATAAAAAGCGGCAGCTCCATAGCCTTCAACGGCGACCCTTACGCCGCACAACTTGATCTGGCCGCCACATATTCCGTAAACGCCAACCTCTCGGATCTCGACGAATCATTCCTCGCCGACAAAGACCTCAACCGTACGAACGTACCCGTCAACGCACTGCTGCTCGTAACCGGAGACATGCGGAGTCCGGAAGTCTCTTTCGACCTCGAGTTCCCGACTCTGACCCAAGACGTCTACCGCAAAGTCCGATCAATCGTAAACACATCGGAAATGATGAATCGCCAGATTATCTACCTACTTGCACTCAGCCGGTTCTATACTCCTGAATACATGCAGGCCACCAAAGGCAATGAGCTCGTCTCGGTAGCATCCTCGACCCTATCCTCGCAACTTTCAAACATCCTGGGACAGCTGTCCGACAAATGGAGTCTCGCCCCAAACATACGTTCGGATCGCGGCGACTTTTCCGATGTCGAAGTCGACGTTGCCCTCTCAAGCCACCTGCTCAACAACCGGCTTATGCTTAACGGCAACTTCGGATATCGCGACAAAAACCTAAACAACAATTCATTCATCGGCGACTTCGACATCGAATACCTTCTGAACCGCAGGGGAACGATACGTCTTAAAGCCTATAGCCACTACAATGACCAGAACTATTACGTAAAGACGGCTCTGACAACTCAGGGTGTCGGAATAATGTTCAAACGCGATTTCGACAGCATGCTGTCATTCCTGCGGCCGCTTATCAAATCGAGAAACACATCCATCGATTCCGTAAGCGCCACAGATTCTCTTAAAAAAGACATCCTCAAACCCGATTCGGTGCAAAATACCGACAAGCTTATCCCTGAAAAATGAATTACCACAATCAAGAATCTCCTCTGAAAATGGACTGGTCGAAACTGATCTGCGACAAACGGTTCGGGCTGGAAGAATACCACGACAACAAACGCGGATCCAGAAGCGATTTTCTCCGCGATTATGACCGTCTTGTTTTTTCCTCCCCTTTCAGACGTCTGCAGAACAAAACGCAGGTTTTTCCCCTGCCCGGAAGCATTTTTGTACATAACCGTCTCACCCACAGCATCGAAGTTGCTTGCGTCGGACGATCGCTCGCCACAGAGGCAACCCTCCGGCTACGCGACAAATATGCCAGCGAACCGTGGATCAGAAAATTCGATGCTGTCGGTGAAATCGTTTCTGCAGCCTGTCTGGCCCATGATCTGGGGAATCCGCCCTTCGGACACTCAGGGGAAAAAGCGATAGCCACTTTCTTCAGCGAAGGTGCCGGCGCGGCATTAAAAGAAAAACTGACTCCCGGACAGTGGAGCGACTTCACATGCTTTGAAGGCAATGCAAATGCTTTCCGTCTGCTGACCCACCGTTTTAACGGACGCCGTCCGGGAGGATTCGCCATGACATATTCGATGCTCGCATCAATTGTCAAATACCCCTACGAATCATCCATTGCCGCCAAAAACAAAACTAAGTTCGGATTCTTCACATCCGAGAAAGACGATTTCATTAAAATCGCCAACGAACTGGGAATCATTCGTCTGCCCGACCCTGACAACAGAATTATCTACGCACGCCACCCGCTTGTCTATCTTGTCGAAGCGGCCGACGACATCTGCTACGAAGTCATGGACATTGAGGATGCCCACAAACTCGGCATCCTCCCCACTCAAACGGTCATCGAACGCTTTCTTTCATTCTTCCCCGACGAACGCCGCAGGAAAATGAATATAGTAATGGAAAATGTCTCCGACCCAAACGAACAGATCTCTTATCTCCGTTCGTCTGTCATCGGACGTCTGGTCGACTGCGCGGCAGAAGTCTTCGTCGAAAACGAAAAACTGATTCTCGAAGGGAAATTCAAAGATTCCCTCCTCGACCATATTCCCGAACGTGAACGCTTGGCTTATGAAGAGTGCGAACGCCTGTCATGGGACAGGATATACCGGGCACCCGACGTTGTCAACATAGACCTCGCCGGAACAAGCATCATCACCTTTTTGATGGAGAAACTGACCGATGCCGTAATTAATCCGCATTTAAACTATTCCCAGCTGCTGCTTTCACAGGTCCCGCAGCAATATGAAGTCAATCATCCGACTCTCTACGGAAAAATTCAGGCAGTTGTTGATCATGTCTCCGGAATGACCGACGTATATGCCCTTGACCTTTTCCGACGGCTCAACGGAATGAGCCTTAAAATCAACAATTGACGCCAATTCAGACCAACCGACAATAATTGCAGATATGGAACAATTGCCTTCCGATCCCGTCATCCTGCTGAGTTTTCTCAACATGAAACTGCGCGACGACTATCTGTCGCCAGAAGAGCTTTGCAACCGTCTTGACATAGACAAAGACAAATTCGACGCTTACATATCAGAGCGACGCATTTGCTTCGACACCAAGTCAGGCCGTTTCATTATTGACTGAAAATTCCTGCCGGTTAAAACCTATCTGATTTCATTTGAGAGTATAGATCCACGCATCAGGATGCATCGCGGCAAAACGGCCGGCACTCCTGAACGCCGACATATCAGACATCTCATTGCCTGATGCAGCATATACACGATACCTGCCGTCTGACGGCAATATGGCAAGCGGATGATCTTTCGTTGAATTACGCCGCACATAACGTCGCGCCTCCTTGATTGAAGACGTTGATGCAACGATAACATAATAGCGGTGGGGCAATGTTATCTCCGGCTTCTCTATTTCAGGAACGACTTCAGCCATTCCGTCTTCTCCGGCACGATACAGCACAATTTCACGATTATCCATATTCTCCGGCAGATCTAGATCTGACCCAGCCATGACACCCTCCACGACAACTGCAGGCGCAGTCGGCTTCAGCGAAGCAAAACTGAAATTGTCCGGAACTGATACAGGAGTCATCATGACAGCCCCGAGTCCAAGAAGCAGAACTGCCGATGCGGCATATTTCATCATACCGACAAAACGCCCGCGCACACTACGGCCAACCGTTTCAATGGCAACAGTCTGATCAGGCTCTTCGGCAATCAGGAGCGGACGAGCCTCAACTTCAAACAATCCGCGATAGGCAAGATCGACAACTCCATTCACTTTGACCGGAATGAACTCCATCCTGCCGTGATCCGACAGCGTCAGTGTCCCGATCCGATCCAACACCAGCGTACCTTCATGGCGCAGACGGCGGTGAATCAATTCAACCTCACGGCCAACCGCCGATCGCCCGCACTCATAGCTGACTCCTTCGCGGCGGGTGATTGAATTGACAAGCAATCCATCGTCGTGGGTCAGCAACGGATTGAAACTCAATTCTCTCGACGGAGGCAGAATAGCACACCCGTCGGAACTGATGGACGCCGGGACATGCTGCGCTACAAACGCGCCCAATCCAGGCACAACCACACAGTCATGACACACGATGAGATACTGGATATGTTGAATAATCGAAATCACGGTTACAAATTTACACAACTTTTTGTTCTGTTCAAAATCTTTCCTAACAAACAGTGGCTTTTTGACGTCTTCATCAGCGGAGCATCCCCGAAAGGTCGTCAGTCGATATAACACTGATAATCAACTTTCCGTCGGGAGTATAATTCGGAGTAGGCAACCGAAGTAGCTGCGCCATCAAATGCTCCCGCTCCTCTGCGCCAAGCTTGGTACCGCCCCTGACAGCTCCGCTTCTGGCAAGCGACAAGGCAACGGTCTCTCGCCATTTTCCGATATCGTCGTCGTGCCGTGAATGCCGGTAATCATCAATAACAGCAGTCAGAGCCTCAACAGGATTGACTCCGTCCGGCAGCATCGGCTGCGCCGAAATGCTCCAGCTGTCGCCTCCGAGAAACGACAGCTCGAAACCACAGTCAGACAGTTTTTCGGTTATGTCTGTCAGCACTGCGCTCTGGGCGGAGGTCAACGAAAACACCTCAGGAAACATTACGCGCTGCGACAACGCCCGGCTTCCCGACAACTGTTCAACAAACTGCTCGTAGAGAATCTTGACATGTGCCCTGTGTTGATCCACCACCATCAGCCCCGACGACGTGGCCGAAACTATAAATCGGTTATTGACCTGGATAGTCGAAACTTCATCATCGCTCCATTTTCCTCCGTTTCTGCCTGTCATGCTGTCGTCAGGAATCAAGGTCGCTTCCGCACTCCCTACCTTAAGATCTCCTAAATCCATACCCGGCGAAGGCATACCGCTGATCTTAGACTCTACGACAGTCGGCTGACCCAGGAATTCTTCATAGAGCTGATCCCAATCCGAACCGATACCCGCCTTCTTAAAAGAATCCCCCCCCGACCATGATGACGGACCGGCCGCCGATTCCTGCCGGAACGGATTATAAGTAGTGTCGATCTCAATCGAATGCTCAGCGGTTTTGTCCGGGCGGAATACCGGAATCTCCGGAGCGTCAACGACATCAAAATCAATCCCCGGCCCGGCGTTGAATTTCCCGATAGCTTCCTTGACGGCTGCTGTCAGAATCTGCCAGATAGGTGTTTCGTTTTCGAATTTGATCTCATTCTTGGTCGGATGGATATTGACATCTATCGTATGCGGATCTACGGTAAAGCAGAGAAAATAATTCGGCTGCGAATCGGAAGGGATAAGCTTTTCGAAACACGTCAGGATTGCTTTGTGGAAATACGGATGACGCATGTGCCGCCCGTTTACCATCAGATACTGGAGCGCGTTACGCTTTCTGGCGTTTTCCGGACGCCCGATAAAACCTTCGATCGAAACGATCGGAGTCGACGTGCTGACCGGCAGCAGCTGCTTGTCAAGTCCCTTGCCGAAGAGATCGAGAATGCGTTGCTTCATCGACGAACCTATCATCCGGTGCATCGTCGAGTCATTGTTGACAAACTCAAAATCCAGTCCGGGGTTGACAAGGGCAAGACGCTCGAACTCCCGAAGGATGTTGCTCAGCTCTACCGAATCGCGTTTCAGAAATTTCCTGCGCACCGGAACATTGAAAAACAGATTTTTGACCATCATGTTTGTTCCGGCCGCACATGCTTCCGGTTCCTGACTCTCCACCTTCGATCCGTTTATGATCAGTCTCGTGCCGACTTCCGCACCTTTAGGCATGGTGCGCAGATCAACCTGCGAGACTGCAGCTATCGAAGCGAGCGCCTCTCCCCGGAATCCCATTGTGTGCAGAGAAAACAGATCGTCGGCATTCTCGATTTTAGACGTGGCATGACGTTCGAACGCCATTCTGGCATCCGTGTCGCTCATTCCCTTGCCGTTGTCGACAACCTGAATCAGGCTTCTGCCGGCGTCCTTCACAATGACCTGAATCGACGTGGCTCCGGCATCTACAGCATTCTCCACCAATTCCTTGACCACAGAGGCCGGGCGTTGGATAACCTCACCTGCGGCAATCTGATTTGCCACAGAATCAGGCAGTAAGCGAATCACATCGGTCATTGTTTTCTCTTGATTTAAGCTAATTGTTTTCCAATTGCAAAGTTACTCAACTCCACGCGATAGGACAAACCTTCTTACTGACACCGGGGAAAGCGATTGTCAACAACATGTCAATAAAATGTTAATAAAGTTCACAACTAACTAACCTACAACACATTGACATAATCGAGTAGGTCGGGAAACGAAAGTATTCTGACCTACTTTCGTTTCCTTTCCTCTCACACCACCGTACGTGCCGTT
>JAIDXA010000274.1:0-4066 GCA_029058705.1 Paramuribaculum sp.
TTCAAATCCCAGGCCCCGGTCATGATTTTTCCCGCCGGACTCGTTTCCCGCAAATCCGGAAACGGAACGATCGCCGACCTCGAATGGAAAAAAATGTTTGTCAACAAAGCCATCGCCTCTCGCCGCGATATAATTCCAATGCATTTTAGCGGTCATAATTCAAAGTTTTTTTATAATTTTGCAAAAATAAGAACCCGACTGCGGATCGGTTTCAACATCGAAATGATCCGGCTGCCGGCCGAAGTGTTCCGATGTCGTGGCCGCCACTTCTCAGTGACTGTGGGACAGACTATTCCATGGAACACTCTGAGAGGAGGAGCTGAGGCTGAGAACCAAGCCCTTGAAATACGGCGAATCTCTGACAGCCTCGGCGAATCTCAGACAGCCGGTCCGAAAACATGACCAGACAGCGGCATACGGGGATTCCTTTTAGGCAAACCCCGCCTGACCCGACTGCCCCACAACCGACAAATGATGACCAACGAAATAATCCAACCGGTGCCCCTGCAGCTGATCAAGAACGAGCTGACCCCTGACCGACTTCTGCGTGTCAGCAACCGCGCCGAACGTGAAATATACGTTGTCGATGCCCACTCCGCGCCAAACATAATGCGCGAAATAGGTCGCCTGCGCGAAATCGCCTTCCGCGAAGGTGGCGGCGGAACCGGGAAAGACTGCGACATCGACGAATTCGACATAATGACCCCCCCATGCCGTCAGCTGATTGTCTGGGATCCGGAAGCTGAACAGATACTTGGCGGATACCGCTACATAATCGGCAGCGACATCAGACCGAACCCCGACGGAACACCTCGCATCGCCACATCCCACATGTTCCGGTTCTCCGAAAAATTCCTCCGCGACTACCTCCCTTACACAATTGAACTCGGACGTTCATTCGTCAGGCTCGAATATCAGAGCTCACGTGCCGGAAGCAAAGCCCTCTACACCCTCGACAACCTCTGGGACGGACTCGGAGCCCTGACTGTCATTCATCCCGAAATACGTTATTTCTTCGGAAAAGTGACGATGTATCCCAACTACCTCCTCGAATGCCGGAACATGATCCTCTACTTCCTCAACCGCTACTTCCCCGACCCCGACAACCTCGTCCGTCCTATAACTCCCCTCCCGGCAAACATCGACATCAATGCTATGGAGCGGATTTTCACAGCCCCCGACTTCATCGGAAACTACCGCATCCTGCACCGCGAAATTCGCTCACACGGACTCAACATCCCCCCGCTTGTCAACGCCTACATGGGGCTCTCGCCATCGATGCGAGTCTTCGGAACTGCCATCAACGACGAATTCGGCAACGTCGAGGAAACCGGCATTTTCATCTCTTTTTCCGACATTTTCGAAGAAAAGAAAAAACGCCACATCGAATCATATCACCCCGAACAGACAACCGAATTCTGACGCCCTATGGATTCCGACAAAATCTCCCTCCAGACATCTCCTTACCGGCGGGGCGCGGAAACAGGCCTGTTTTTCGGAGCCTACTTCTCCGCCTTGATCCTCGCTGGTGTCTACTCTGCGGCAATACCCCTCCTGTCCATCCTGGTCCTGGCGTTGCTGGCCGCATTCCCCGCCGCAGTCTACCGGAAACAACGCAAAGCATACCTGTCCGACCCTCAGCCGGCTCAGATAACAGCCGTCTGGATCCACGGAATAACGATGATAGCTTGCGGTGCGCTGATCGCCGCCCTCCTGATCTTGGTCCTCTTCAAATGGATCAACCCCGACTACTTCGCCAACCAGCTCCGGTTTCTGGTTGAAACATACGAACAGACCCACGAACCGGCTCTGCGCGACGCCGCACAGACGGCCGGACTCATGCTCGAGCGAAACGCAATCCCTACACCCGCTACCCTGACACTCGGGTTCTGGCTATTCACCGTCGCAAGCGGATCCATTCTGGCCGGACTGATGGCTGTCATCGCACGACTGATGGGACATCCCGCAAACGCAAGCCGCCGCTCCCGATCAAATTAAACTTCAGCCCGAAACTTCTCTAACTCTGAAATCCCAACCAGACAAAATGGACATATCTGTTGTAATTCCTCTATTCAACGAAGCCGAATCGCTTCCCGAACTCGAACAATGGATCGACCGGGTCATGAAACAAAACGGTTTCTCCTATGAAATCCTGTTCATAAACGACGGAAGCACCGACGATTCCTGGAACGTCATACGCACGCTGTCGCAGAAAAATCCCGCCGTCAAAGGTGTCTGCTTCCGCCGCAACTACGGAAAATCACCTGCGCTGAACACCGGATTCGCACGCGCCGAAGGTGACGTAATCATAACAATGGACGCCGACCTGCAGGACAGCCCCGACGAAATACCCGAACTCTACCGGATGATCACCGCCGACGGTTTCGACCTCGTCAGCGGTTGGAAACAGAAACGCTACGACCCGCTCTCGAAAACAATCCCCACAAAACTGTTCAATGCAACCGCACGCAAAGTTTCCGGAATCAAAAACCTCCACGACTTCAACTGCGGACTCAAGGCCTACCGCAAAAAAGTAGTCAAACGAATCGAAGTCTACGGCGACATGCACCGCTACATACCATATCTCGCCAAAAACGCCGGTTTCACCCGCATTGCAGAAAAAATCGTCCACCATCAGGCTCGCAAATACGGAAAATCAAAATTCGGGCTCGACCGGTTCGTCAACGGCTATCTCGACCTCGCCACCCTCTGGTTCACAAACCGTTTCGGCGTAAAGCCCATGCACCTGTTCGGACTGCTCGGCTCGCTCATGTTCATGCTCGGTTTCATCGCCACACTGACTGTCGGTGCAATGAAACTCTACAACATGCACGCCGGCAACTCCTACTCGCTCGTAACCGATTCGCCCTACTTCTTCCTCGCGCTGACAACAATGGTCATCGGAACCCAGCTCTTTCTGACCGGATTCCTCGGCGAACTCATCGTCAGGAACTCACCACGTCGCAACGACTACGAGATCGAAGAAGAAATACGCACCCAAAAAACATCATCTCCCGATTCGAAATGAGCCAGATGCGTTCACTCATTCCCCTTGCGGCCCTATTGATCGCTGCCGCTGTTGCCCACAGCTGCAACACATCCGGCTGCACCGACAACCAGAGCGCCCTCCCCCTCGCCGGCTATTATTCTTCATCGTCCGGAGCTGAAATATCCGTGGCCGACATGACCGTCAGCGGACAAGGCGCCCCCGGCGACTCCGCCCTCTACGGCCCATCCGAAACACGTTCGGAAGTCTACCTCCCGTTCCGGTCCGACGCCGACCGCACCGTCTGGCTGTTCACCTACGCCCCCGACGGAAGCAACCCCGTAACCGACCGAATCGAATTCACCTACACATCCGAACCCTACTTCGCATCCGAAGAGTGCGGCGCCATGTACTTCTACCGAATCACGTCCATGACCCACTCCACCAACCTCATCGATTCGGTTGTCATAACCGACTCCCTGATAACAAACGTCAACAACCAGCGGATCAAGATCTATTTCCGAACCGCCGACATCTGATAGCAAATGATCCAACTTCGACACGCTTGCCTCACCCTGATGATCGCGTTGACATCCGCCCTGATTTCCACGGTCGGCATCAACGCCCAGCGACGCGTTACCCCCGTTGAGCCGGCTCCCGGAACAAAAGGCATCCCCGGAAAAGAAAAACCGGTCACTCCAGCCGACGACCCCTCCTGGCTCAAGGAAGCCCGCGACGACAAAGGAAACATTATATTCATCGACACCGTCTCCGGACAGGAATGGATCGACACAACAGCCGTGCGGCAGTCTAAAAAAATGATCTACCCGAAGATCTACTGCACTGCAGCGGGGCTAAACATCTGGGACACCGCCCTCAGGGCTTTCGGGCAAGACTACGGGATAATTTCAGCATGGGGCGAGCTGAACATCCACAACCGCTACTTCCCCACACTCGAAATCGGACTCGGACAGGCTTCAATAACCCCCGGGGACTCGAGCGTCACCTTGCGCGGCGCGGGCGGGGGGGGGGGGGGGGGGGGGGGGGGGGGGAGGGGGTTGGGGGGGGGGGGCGGGGGGG
>JAIDXA010000274.1:4076-11470 GCA_029058705.1 Paramuribaculum sp.
CCGCTCCCCCCTCGCCCCATTCTTCAAAATCGGCGCCAGCTACAACGTTTTCTACAACTCCGACCCCCGCTACAAGTTTCTTGTCGGTTTCCGCTACGGATTCTCCCCTTTCTCCTACCGGATTACCGACATAACACTCTCCGACCCCTACTGGGACATAACCTCGACATTCGACATCCCGCGTCAGAACGCAACCGCAGGCTATCTCGACATCCTCGCAGGAGTCCGCGTCAACATCGTCAGCAACTTCTCCATCGGATGGGACCTGAGGTTCCACACAATTCTCCACGAAAGCAAAAGCGCCTACGGAAAACCGATGTACATTCCCGGCTACGGAAAACGCGGAGCCGCCATCACAGGAACCCTCTCGCTCGTCTACACTTTTGAATTGAACCGTCCGGCCCCGGATGGAGTTATTAATGACAACGACAGAAAACAATAACCTTCAATTCAAAAATCTCCTGAAAATGAAACGGATCGTAATAATCGGCGCCTCATCCGGCATTGGAAAACGGATTGCACTCGACTTCGCCCGCTACGGTTTCCGGCTCGGAATAGCCGCCCGGCGCGAGGACAGGCTCAAGGAAATCAAGAAACAATATCCCGACCGCATCGAATATCTCCCGATCGACGTAACCGCCGACGACGCCGTCGGCCGGTTCAACCGCCTGATCGAAATGACCGGCGGAATGGACTGCCTGCTGTTCTGTTCCGGAACCGGATTCCAGGACGAGGAACTCGTCGACAGCACGATCCGGACAACTCTCGACGTCAACGTCGTCGGATTCGCCCGCATCGTTGCCGCAGCCTACCGCTACTTCCGCCAGACCGCAACTCTCTCACCCGGACGCATCGCCGCCATCACATCCGTAGCCGCGACAAAAGGTCTCGGAATCGCGGCCGCCTACAGCTCCTCGAAACGCTTCCAGCAGCAATTTCTCGACTCCCTCGAGCAACTCGCCTACACACAGCAGGTAAACGTACGGTTCACCGACATACGCCCCGGGTTCGTACGCACCGACATCCTGCGCGCCGACCGCAACTACCCTATGATCATGTCTGTCGACCAGGCCGCACCGCTCATCGAAAAAGCAATCCTCACAGGCCGCCGGCGCGCGACAATCGACTCCCGGTGGGCAATCGCAACCGCCCTATGGAAAATGATTCCCTCATGCCTCTGGAAACGCATCAACCTCGTCAGCCTCTCCAACCCCAAAGACGCCCCCGATGCCACATGCCCGCTGAATCTTCATAAAAACAACATATCAGAATGACTTCAACCATCACACCCGAAACCAACCCCGTCATCGCAATCTGCAGCGACCATGCCGGATTTGAACTGAAAAAAGAAATAATCAGCTACCTCCACGAAAAAGGATTCCGGACCGACGACTTCGGAACTCACTCCGACGCATCATGCGACTATCCCGACTTCGCCCATCCATGCGCCGAAGCCGTTGAATCCGGACGGGCATCCGCCGGAATCGCAATGTGCGGATCAGGCAACGGCATCGCCATGACCCTCAACAAACACCAGGGCATCCGCGCGGCTCTCTGCTGGCAGCCCGAACTCGCTTCGCTTGCCCGCGCCCACAACAACGCCAACATACTTGTCATGCCCGCTCGGTTCATCAGCGTCGAAACAGCCCGACACATCGTCGACGCATTTCTCGACACCCCCTTCGAAGGCGGTCGCCACATTGCCCGGATCAACAAAATCCCCCTCGGCAAATAATCCTGCATCAGTCTTTTTTGTCGGACCGGTCCGACGAACGTACCGACGCCCTGCCGACAGCATATGTCAGCAGGGCGTTGATATCAGTTGTCATCTCACCGTCAGATCTTTATCTTGTGCGAGGTCGCGCCTGTGCGCACTATGTAGAAGCCCGGACGCAGAGCAAGTCTCAGCGGACTCTCGCCCGTGGCTACGCCTGAGCCTACCAGTCTGCCAGATGTGTCGAAAACAGAGGCCTGCATCATCGAACCGGCCGTAACCGTGATTCCGTCGACATCGATGTCAACACGCACATCTGCCCCATCATCCGATGTATCTCCAATTCCCGCGCCGAGATATTCCACAAATGAATCCTTCCCGACTATTGTCTTGAACTCACGCCACACCGGCGCGCTACGGTAAGCCTCCTCGCTGCCCGTGGGGACCACAAGCGTAACATTCTCATAGTCATCCGTCAGGCCTGTCGGTTTCGCGTCACGCAAGCCCCAATTACGGTAATTTTCCAATTCCGTTTCTGTATAAAATTTACTTCCGGGTTCAATGTAGAGCCATTCGCCTGGATTCTCAATCACAGGAGGTTCGGACGCCATCGAAACAATTGTCTCGCAACCGGTGATGGCCTTCTCCTGCGATGCAAACCGGTCGGTCGGAGGTATCACCACGGTCTTGACTCCGATTACCGATGTTTCCCATAACATAAAGCGGCTTCTCGGCAAAAGGAACACATCATCCTCTATGTTGTGATATTTTATCGCTGCAGTCCGAAGTGTAGGCGCATACCCTTCATCATAAACCGCCTGATTCTCGCTGAAATGCACCCTTATCCTATTGTCCACCCAACAGAAACCGCACAGAGTCGCCATCGAGTCAGGCAGGAATAAATCCGTCAATGCAGTTCCCTCCAGCGCACGCTCGCCGATGAGCAACGGAGGCACATCTTTAGGAATATCGATCGACTCAAGTTTCGGGCAATCAAAAAATGCAAGTTTATAAATAGTAGATAGCCCTTTCGGAAGTTTGACAGATCTAAGATTCGGGTTACACGCCATGCCATGATCATCGATGCCCGCAACAACATATTCAAGCCCCTTATAGCTGATCACTTCAGGAATTTCCAGATCCCCGCTATAATACTCCGTATCACATCGGTATGTCGGAGGACTCGGCTCTTCCAACGGTGAAATAACCGATTCCGGTCTATACATTGGCCTGAAAGCCTTATAAACCGGTTCTGATTGAGCCATCTGATACTGATTCGTATTTACAGTGTCCGCCACCGCTGTATAATATCTTGTATCGCCATTAGTCACCATAGCCTGAGGACCGACCGGTGGAACATCGGGTAGATATTCTTTAAAAAGAAAATAGTAATAGCCGTCAATCAGATATGTATAAAAAAACTGGTCAAGATAGCTTGAGCTTATTTGAGCAACCGTCTGGACAGGTAACCAAAACATTGCTGCCATCACGGTAAATATACTTATTTTTTTCATAGAGTAGCTGCTTAATTATGTGAAACAATAATTCTCACGTTATCATTAGGATAATTATCAACCATCAGACTTACCACATAAGCCCCATAACCGACATGCGCTCCGACGCCAGTTGTCATCTCACCGTCAGATCTTTATCTTGTGCGAGGTCGCGCCTGTGCGCACTATGTAGAAGCCCGGACGCAGAGCAAGTCTCAGCGGACTCTCGCCCGTGGCTACGCCTGAGCCTACCAGTCTGCCAGATGTGTCGAAAACAGAGGCCTGCATCATCGAACCGGCCGTAACCGTGATTCCGTCGACATCGATGTCAACACGCACATCTGCCCCATCATCCGATGTATCTCCAATTCCCGCGCCGAGATATTCCACAAATGAATCCTTCCCGACTATTGTCTTGAACTCGCACCACACCGGCGCGCTACGGTAAGCCTCCTCGCTGCCAGTGGGAACCACAAGCGTAACATTCTCGTAATCTGCCGCCAGCCCTGTCGGCTTTGCATCACGCAGGCCGAATTCCTTAGTTCTGTCGTCTTCGGTATAGTATCTGTACCCGGCCCAATAATAAAGCCATTCGCCCGGATTCTCTACCACAGGAGGTTCGGCTGCCATCGAAACGATCGTCTCGCATCCCGCTATAGCTTTCTCCTGCGATGCGAACCGGTCTGTCGGAGGTATCACAACGGTTTTCACCCCCGTCACAGATCCCTCGCATAACATAAAGCGGCTTCTCGGCAAAAGGAACACGCCCTCCTCTATATTGTGATACTTTATAGCCCCACCCCTGAGAATCGGAGCATAACCTTCATCATAAACCGCCTGATTCTCGCTGAAACGGATTTTTATTTTGTTGTCATAATAGCAGAAATTCTGAAGCTCCGACATCGAGTCCGGCAGCCACACTTCTGTCAATGCCGTCCCCTCAAGCGCCCGCTCGCCGAGGAAAAATGAGGGTGTGTCATGAGGAATTTCGATCGACTCAAGTTTCGGACATTTGAAAAATGCAAGTTGTTCGATGCGCCACACGCTGCTTGGAAACTTGACCGACGTCAGATTGGGATTGCACGCCATTGCATGTTCGCCGAGACAACTTACAATATAATCAACTCCTTTATAGCTGACGGTAGATGGTATCACGCAATCACCCCTATAGAACTCCTTGTCACACTGGTATGTCGGAGGGCCTGACCCTTCCAGCGGTGAAATAATAGGATCTCGGCCGGACAGCGGTCTGAAAGCCCTGCAGGCCGATTCTGCTTGCGCTGTCCCATCCTGATTCGTATTGACCGTGTCCGCCACTGCCCAATAATATCTCGTATCTCCGCTGCCTACCGTAGCTGAAGGAGCCTGCTCGAATCCGGGTAGAAACTCTTTAAAAAGATAATAATAATAACCATCAATCAGATATGTGTACATAAACTGATCCATATAGCTTGAAGATACCTGAGCTACAGACTGAACCGGGATACAGACAATAGCTATTAAAACGGACAGCAAACTTATTTTCTTCATAAGCTCAAATTTAATTATGTGAAACAATAATTCTCACATTATCATTAGGATAATTATCAACCATCAGACTTACCACATATGCGCCATAGCCGACATGAGCTCCGACAGTGCCTTGCTGCTCCGTGCAGGGCATCTGGGCTGTTATATAGTTATTTGCAAGGTTAACA
Source organism: Paramuribaculum sp. (assembly GCA_029058705.1). Lineage (GTDB taxonomy): Bacteria > Bacteroidota > Bacteroidia > Bacteroidales > Muribaculaceae > Paramuribaculum. The sequence goes on from JAIDXA010000274.1 coordinate 8,981, forward strand.
ACAACAATATACGCACCTTTCACTTCCGGAGCAAGCGTATAATCAACCTGTATCACGCCCGACCCCATATCGGAACAGCGCATGATGCGGTTCGGTCTAACCCAAGGGGTTTCCCCGTCGGGAATATATTCCTCTCCGTTAACGACAAGCGGCATCCTGTTGTGCCCCGTCACGGCTATGCTTACATTCTCCGGACGTGGAGTCTTGTAATTGGCCGACTGGCCGTAGAAACGGCGCGAAATGCCTGTCACATGGTCGTAGAATGAGATGAATCCTTCGTCATTTCCAAGATCCACGCAGACATAATCATCAACAATACCGTATTCCGCACTTTCAAACGCTTTAGGTTCTTCCGTCATGAACATCATGCTCGGATCGCCAAAACAATGGAAAATCTCACGAGTGTAGAGACCTGTCACATTATCCTCTACATAGTTAGACTGGACTACAGCCGTAGCTTTGTCAAGTATTTCTCCCAGTCTGTAAACTGGCTTATCATTTGAAAAGTCTATAGATTCCATTTGATTAAGCCGTGGGGACAATCCCGGTTTCGGCCATATCGAATTGAATATTCCAAACGTCAGGGCATCATCAAAACCTTTATAGCCGGTGTCTGACGCCGCAAACACTCCAATCGCTCCGCCTGAGATGTTTTCAAGAAGACTTTGTGCGAAACAGTGCTTACGGAAGTCGCCCGACGAGCAGCAGATACTGAAAAACAGCGGCTGCCATTCGGCATTTCCCAGCCATGACGCTTTTGATATGCTGAAGTTTGGTTTATTTGCAATCTGAGAAATCAACTCTGTCTGAAGTCCGTGGCCACGGTAAAGAACATAATGACGCCCGTCTTCAATCTCAGCATACAGATCTTCGAACGACTTGTCTTTCTGCAATTCGGCAACTGTCTCATCCGGTATTGGCTCAAATGGACCTATACTGCGATTATAGGACTTCGGCGGGGAATTCGTCCAATTATTTGTCGGATCAATCCAATATACACGGGAAACCTCTTTCCCGACAGATTGGTTCTTTAACGAGTCCTGCATATAGTTGCGTACATCCTCTGATGTCTGAACAAATCTAAACATTTCCGGTGTCGCGACATGTCCGTTAAAATAATTATCCGGATCATACTGAAAATAAGCGCAATGCGCGGACTTGCGGTAGAATGACGCATCTGTCACCGGCGTACTCTCATAATATATGATCTTGTCAACAATATTCTGCACCTGGAAATAGTCGGAGGTCGCCCAACGGCCACGATAGATGTCCGGAGTCGTGTCATCTTCGTCTCCCATACAACCGTAATAAAAATCGGTTATTATGTAAGGATCGTCGAGTGTAGCCAAAGGAGACACATTGGAATCGACAGATGCAATGCTCTGGCGCGAACGTCCTTTCAATACATTTTCGCAGGAAACACTTTGTCCGGGAACATGGTCGTTGTCACCCACAAGAAGCAGATACATAAGAGAATTGTCACGTTCATAGCGGTCACGGACAGTCGCTTTTATATCTTCTGGCGTCCAGACATCTCTGGTCACTATCTCGACATTGAACCCAAGCAGACGTTTCCATCGGGCAAAGCGCTCGAGCTGATATTCGAGCGAGGGGGTAGAGATAATGAGATAACCGGCGTCAACACACGCATTTCTGCCGGTCGGACCGACGAGTGAGTAGTTTGAAACCGCACTGCCGGAGCCGGAAGCCAACGAAGCTGCCCTTGCCTGGACCGACTGCTGATGAGTGTCGATGACAACCCTGTATGAAACAGACGAATAGAGCCTGACCTTTCGGGTAATCATATTATAGAGTACAGGCGTTATTTCCACATTCTGCGTCAGTTGTTTTCTATACTCGGAGATTTTACCGGAAGCAACCGGCGTCGAGGGATAGAAACCGGAATAGGACGAAATCGGGGTCACTGAGTTTATCGAGGCTTCCGGAATTTCCGGTTGAGCCGGGATGAACGGAGCGACTTCCATTGCCACCTCTATATATTCGGATGACATTGGAATCACTTCGGCAGTCGCACCCAGCGGAAGTTCCACCGGATCTATCCTGAACGGCAGTTTAGGCATACCGACAGATCCCTTTGACGAAAAGCCTTCGATTGAAAGGATGCTTCCGGAAGTGAGAGTGGAAGTGGTGACCGCAGAGGCCGCGATCGAATAGCTGACAATGAAGCCGTCGTCTGTTTCTGTCACAGTACGCGACATCATGTCGGCAGGTCTGACCGTGGAGATCGAGCCGTCGGTGTGACTGATGAAAGTCTCTCCGCTGGCAAGAAATGACGCCAGGGTCAGATGCAGCAAAAGCAACAGGATTCTCTTCATGGCGATAATGGTTGGTTAATGATTGATAATTAGCCGGTTTGGCTGCGAAACTATTTCGCCATAAAGATAAAAAAATCATTGCGTATTGCAATGATTTTACAAAATGTTTAACTATTTTTAACCTAAGAGAGCGTTTGGATTTAAATCAAATTAA